>CBDTVC010000099.1:0-8148 GCA_965363925.1 uncultured bacterium
CTCTCAGGGCTCGTCCGCTGCCCGCTATTTCAACGGCCGCGTCGACGAAGTCCGATACTACGACCGCGCTCTTGGTCGAAGTGAGGCTCGATTGCTGTATCAGGACGGGAAATAAAAGGTGTACCCGCCACTCGGAGACGAACGCTGCGCCCTATCCCAACCATTCCGTAACAATTACACTTCATTGGGTTAATTCTAGCCCGAGAACGCGCGCAGTACTAGGCCAACGTCCGGCGACGGTGGGATTTGCGCCCGAAAGCCTTATTTCAATCATTGGAAGTTTTGTGGAGATTGATTGAAGAAAAGGGGTTCGCAATACAACCGGATTACTCATCTTGGTCTCGGGTTTTGTATATTTCAGCCCGTTGGATAAGAATATCTTATGAAGCAGGTTCGCGATACCAAACGAGGATCTACTTGACAGGTATTCCCCTAATTGCCAGAGTGCATTGGCGGCCAAGGAGTCGACGCTAGTGGATGACTCGTTGTGGAGCCAGATACCTGCATGCCGAAACGGGCCGACCGTACAAGAGAGTGACTTCACAATAAATACTTTATCTCAGACAGTAACGGAAGAGAGTTCATTTGTCCGCGCAGACACTGAGTGGTTTGCGGCACAGTTTCTGAACCAGAAAATAGCAGGAGCGAATAATTCTTTTCCTCTTACTGCACATTTTTTCTAAGACACGACACCCTTTAACGTTTTTTTGCGCAATAGGGGTATAACATGTCACAAGTCAGGAAATAAGAACAATCTAATCGAGATATATCGAGTCGAATTATCAGTTTCTGACTAAGAATGTGGTCGCAAAGGCGACCGTTTACGTTGAGTTTGTCTTAAGTCGAGTGGTGGCTTGATAGCCGGTAGTAACCGTTGACTTTAGTTGAGCAGACCCGCCACAAAATTGTCCATATCACTCAACTTTGCAATCCAGCATCGGCTGGCGCTGGGTGCCTTCAGTAGAGTGCGATACTAACGGCAATGGATTTCAAAATGCGAAACTCTACGCTTGATCAAGTGCTAATAGAATCAACTACATCTTCCTCAACGACTGTTGCAACGGGGCCGTTGCGTCCTACAGGTTGGAATGAGCGGAAACGGTCGGCGGCTCAGCCGAACCGAGCTGACCGGCCGGTCGAAAAGGCACACAAACAGCATAGTAGCAGCCTGAATGTCGTGGCAGCTTCGTTGATTCTGTTGATGTGCGCACCGGTGTTGTTCATCATCGCGGTCGTTATCAAATTATCGTCGCGCGGCCCGATTTTCTACACACAAGATCGCCTTGGCCTCCACGGCAAACGTTTCAAGCTATATAAGTTTAGAAGCATGTATGTGGACGCCGACGATCGACTGGAGCATATCCTCGATGGCGATCCGAAGTTGAAATTGGAATACGACACCTTCCACAAGCTTCGCAACGATCCGCGCGTTATGCCAGTCGGAAAACTGCTCCGAAGGACCAGTCTGGATGAACTGCCGCAACTGCTGAATGTCGTCACGGGCGACATCAATCTGGTCGGCCCTCGTGCTTACCTGCCTACAGAAAAGGCAAAAATGCAGGATGAGACTGAGATGATACTAAGCCGAAAACCGGGCATCACCGGTTTGTGGCAAGTTTCAGGGCGCAACATGCTGCCATTCGAGTCCCGAGTAGAGCTTGAGTCACACTACGTCCGCAACCGTACTCGAGCAATGGACTTGATCATTCTGGCCAAGACAGTTGGCACGGTCATCAAGGGTGACGGCGCACAATAGGTAGTCTGAGTTAGTCCTTGCACGGGCTTAACGGCCAGGACTACTTGACGTTGACGGTCGTCAAGCCCGAGTCCAGGGTTACGCGGTATCGCTGATCGTCCTGTCCTGGCAAAGTCGTAATCGCCAATTCGTACGTCCCCGGCATAGCCTCCAAAAAGCAAACGTGCCCGGAAAAGCAAACTTGTTGATACCCTCCTGTCAGCACCGGCTGTTGATCAACGCCGAGTGGTGAAAGCCTGACGTCCAGTCTTTCGTACGGAGCCTCAGTAGTCATTATTCTCATTGCGGCCACGGGAGGCAGGGCATCAAAAGCAGTATGACGCGACTGGCCCGTCACCTGAACACTTGCGCCCAGAAGCATACCCTCTGTTAACGCGCGGTTTTTATCGTGATACGTCGCTGACGGTTTCACAATTGCGGCCTCAGCGGGCTCCGGCAATACAATTCGGAACAACAGGTCTTCGCCTGCCGGCAGTTCGACAAGCGTTTGAACCCGATAGACCGCTGCTGTGCCGTATCTCGTGGCGCGAAACGTTGCCCTCGCTCGTCCCCGATAGACAAGCTCGAAGTATCCGTTAGCATCTGACCAACCCGCTGCAATAACTGAATCCGTGACTGCTTCCGTAAGTTGAACCAGTACGGGTTCGCGAACATCGACGCCTTGACCATCTTCTACCGTCCCAACGATTTTTGACGAGAGACTTTGGGCAGAACTGACATCCACACGAATTAGACAGGACAATACCAGACCAACCACGGCCGCAGCAGCGGCCCGTGACGGCCGGAAACCGTGCCTCACAATGCGGTGTCTCGAAAACGGCATACTGGTGTACAGCACTTCTTAAGCAGGAATAGTTACAGAACCATGATTCGAATCGAAACGGATGGCCTAATCCGAAAGATCGGCATCGACCGACCCAAAAAAAAGAACTCGCTTACCGCGCAGATGTACTCCGAGCTAGCCAGCGGATTCAATGCAGCCGATTCGGACGAAAGCGTCCGCGTAATCGTGTTTCATGGGAGCGAAGACTGTTTCACCGCTGGCAATGACCTTCAGGACTTTCTCGCAGATCCCCCAACCGGACCAGACAGTCCCGTTTATCAATTCCTTCGCGCACTAGCCGAAAACAGAAAACCGATAATCGCCGCCGTTGCGGGACACGCCGTGGGCATAGGCACAACCGCCCTGCTGCACTGCGACCTCATCGTCGCATCCACAAACGCACAATTCCGATTGCCGTTTACCGATCTCGGTCTGTGTCCGGAGGCTGGCTCGTCCGTTTTATTGCCCGCGACGGTTGGCTTCAAGAAGGCCGCGGAATTGTTGCTGACCGGTGCGCCTTTCTCTGCCGCCGACGGATTGGCAATGGGCCTAGTAAACAAGGTGACCGATGGCTCGGCTCTTACTGAGGCACTGACGATCGCGCGCGTGTTGGCCGCGAAACCGCCCGCCGCCGTTATGTTGACGAAGAAACTGCTAAAACAGTCAACGCGCGACCTCGTGGCCGCCACAATGGAGAACGAGGCGCAAGAATTTGTTCAACGCCTGCAATCTCCCGAGGCCAAAGAAGCGTTTTCCGCTTTTGTTGAGAAACGTCCGCCCGATTTTAGTCGACTGTAAAGGCAGGCCAATTCTGGATGCGCCGTAGTCCTCTAGCGAATCGCTTTTAATGTCACACCGCCGCCAGATGTCCTCAATTCGAGCATCGGGCCACCGCCATTCATTTCACCCTGCAGGCGAGTGCGGGTTTTCTTACCTGTGACATCGATGTCAAGGTTCTGCGTCTTCACGCTGCCGCCAGATGCCTGCGCAGACACATTAACCTTGATTGATGGGTCCAATTCGACCGTGACGCTTCCGCCCCCGGTTGACAATCGGCTATCAGCCGTTGGTTGCTTCGAAATGTAGGCTCTTATTCCGCCACCCGACGTGCTAGCATTTACAGAGCCCTGGACCTCTTCGATTGTAATCGAACCACCCGACGTTTCAGCCTCAACGTTTCCGCGAATCTGCCCAAGCGTGATACTTCCACCCGAAGTGTTCAGGCTGGCGTCCCCGTTGCTACCCTTCAGCGAGATGCTCCCGCCTGACGTTCGTCCGTTTACAGGTCCGTTTATCCTACCGAAGGAAAGGCTGCCACCGGACGTCTTGGCGTCTACGGTACCAATCAAATCATCCACTGATACCGAACCGCCGGCGGTGTTCAAGTCTATGTTGAACTTCTCCGGCACCTCGATCCGCATGTGGATGTTGAACTTGCTTCGATTCCAGCGCCGTGAAGATTCGTCCATAAATTTGCCGAGAACCGAAACCTGCCCACGTTCTTCGTCAAAGGAAAACTCAAGCTGATCCATTTCTTCGTCAGACGCACCACGGGATTTCCGTTCAATGACAACATGTACTTCGTCAGATTTGCCAGGAACCACTTCGATCGATCCACGATCTGTGTCTACGAGAAGCGTGCCGCCCGATCGAACCTTGAACGTGTGCTCGATGACATCATCCGAGCCAGTCTGGAAAAGCGTCGCTTCGTCGGATCGCGAAAAAGACATCACCACGAACATCGTCAGGATGCAAATCAGTACTGTTTTCATGGGGAAAGATCGGTTTGAGTTGTGCATGATTCTGAACGGAACCTGTTGGGCACGATTGCCGGAAATACCAGCCCCGGAAATACCAGCCTAAGAAACGCGAAAAAGGGACCGCGAACGCGAGTTCTTGTTTGATATATCAGGTTCGTAACGGGAAACGGCGTCGCAGGTTACACCTGTACCAACACGTTGGGACATTCAAATAAATCGGTTGCTAGTTGGTCCACACTCCGTAGCCCCGTGCACGGAGCCTCGCAGCCAGGTATTCTTCCAATTCCTCCGCGTCTGAACGACTCGGGATGGGGTTATACTGCTCGTACAACTCAGGAAGCAGCCTCTGTCCGAATTTGCGAGCATACCGACTGGCCCGGTAGCCACTTTTGTGTTGTTCGAAGCGTAGGTCCGGATCATTAACGGTACTGCCAACATAGACACAAGGGCTCCCCCGACGGTACGCAGGATTTGCTCTGGAAAACTTCTTGCGGTGAAGCACCTCATCGCTCAACAAGATGACGTAGATACTGTATCGTTTTGCCACGTAAATTCTCAGAGTCCTGGAGCTACTGATGAAATCAGCGTCCCGGCCGCAACTTGTTGATTTTTGGACGTTCTCGGAATATAGTAATGCGGATTGGAAGCTAGAGGTGATACAAGGCAGGCAGAAACGAAGCCATCTCCGCTGGAAGCCATGCGTATGCGGTTTGGGCTCTTCATAGCCTCAAATACACAGGTTCAAGGACACACGTTCAAGGACACACGTTCCAAATACACGGATACACCGCTTCACGAAAAACCAGCCTAAAAAAGTCAGTCACCGATTCGCCCGTTCATGTCAAACGATTCGCAGTCATCAAATATCAATGAACCGCAGCATTCGGATGCTTCGCAGGTGCCAAATGATTCGGGCCATCTCGATGCGGCGATGATGGAGCACATGGATGCAGTTGTCGACTATCTTCTGCGAGACCGTGACTTCCTGATCTCCAATGAGATTCGCACAAAGATCGAAGAGCTAAATCAACTACTCGTGCTTGCAGCAAATCAACGATTGAAAGTCGACGTCCAATCGACAGATACCAAACTTCCGGACGGCAAGGTGATCACTGCACTTTCAGCCGAGATCCTGAAACGGATCGGCTAACCGACCGCCGATCGCTCTGCACCAGTCTGCACTCCCAACGAATCGACCCGATCACCGACTCGCGAGCTAGAGCGATACAACTCCCTCGATGGCCCCGATCAATTCGTAGGTCTCAATTACCTCTTCTGCCGATTCAGCCTCCACCACGGCCGTGATCGAGTGATACGTGCCCTTGGATGAGGCACGTATCGTTAACTTCACGCCGATGAGACAACTTCGGACTTCATCAACGCGCTCCTTTGGGGCGATGAATTTGAACGTAAACGGAGCTGGCCAGTCGTATTGATCGTTTAGAAGCGAACGAAACTTCTCCCACCACTCGCTATCAGCGGAATTGTCCGAGGGGCCGTCTTTTTTTCGCAACTCCGAATTGCCGCCCACATCTGCTCCCGCATCTGCGCCCTCCGGACTTCCAGAATTAGTTGTGCCCATCTCACCTTCTTTTGCCATTACCAGGTCCAAAATATTTCTTGCGGATGGACGTTCAACAACGATAGAAACAATCGGTTCGTCCCGGTCGACTTGTCCGATCACATTACCCAAGACAATGCCCCAAGACAATGCCCCAACCCATCACATCGCCCATTCACGATCACCCTTCCAAAATTTGACCTGAGAGCCCACACGCGACGATTCTTAAACGCTAAACTGCCAAGCTGTCACCCATTACGTTGTGGTATGCTTTTCGAACCAAACACGTTCAAGAATTACGCGGGACAAGCTGTCATACCCAGAGGAAGTGATGAATCTGCAAAAGTTTACCACAAAAGCCCAGGAAGCCATTCAGTCGGCCATTCAGATTGCCGCAGAAAAGAACCATCAGGGGCTGGACTCGGCGCACGTACTGAAAGCGTTTCTGGACGAGAATCAGAGTACGATCAATTCGATTCTACAGTACCTGAACGCCGACACCCAGCGGCTGTCAATCTTAACGATGCAAGCCCTATCGAAGCTACCCGTAGTGACCGGTTCAAGTGTCTCAGGCCAATATATCGGCAACGAGATGAAGAAGGTCTTCGATAATGCGGTCTCGGTCGCAGAGAAGATGGGTGACGAGTATGTCGCATCCGAACATTTGCTCATTGCGTTAGCCGAAAACAAAGACGCGGCCGGGCGCGCCCTGCAAGAGGTCGGCGTTACGCGGGCGTCTGTCGAGAAAGTGCTTACCGAAGTCCGCGGCAGCCAGAAGGTTACTGACCCCAACGCTGAGAGCCGCTACGAATCGTTGAAGCGTTATACACGTGACTTGATCGAGCTGGCTGAGAAAGGAAAGATAGATCCCGTTATTGGTCGCGACGAAGAAATCCGCCGCGTATTACAGATACTGTCTCGTCGCACGAAGAATAATCCAGTACTCGTCGGTGAGCCGGGCGTCGGAAAAACGGCCATCGCGGAAGGTCTGGCCATACGCATTCTGCAAGGCGACGTGCCCGAAGGACTTAAAGAGAAAAAGATCCTCGCGCTCGACATGGGGGCTTTGATTGCCGGCGCCAAATACCGTGGCGAATTCGAAGACCGACTTAAAGCAGTCGTAAAAGAAGTAACAGAGTCTGACGGCAAGATCATTCTTTTTATTGACGAGCTGCACACGCTCGTGGGCACGGGAGCCTCAGAGGGGGCAATGGATGCCGCTAATATTTTAAAGCCCGCGCTTGCTCGCGGTGAATTGCGATCGATCGGCGCCACAACCGTTGACGAATACCGGAAACACTTCGAAAAAGACAAAGCGCTTGCCCGAAGATTCCAGATGGTCGTGGTAGGCGAACCGAGTGTCGAAGATACCATCTCAATTTTGCGTGGCATTAACGATCGATACGAAGTTCACCACGGCGTACGAATTACAGATGCAGCAATCGTTGCCGCCGCCGAGTTAAGCCATCGCTATATCACTGATCGATTCCTGCCTGACAAAGCCATTGACCTAATCGACGAGGCCGCTGCACGGCTTAGAATTCAGATTGACTCGATGCCGGAAGAACTCGACAATCTCGAACGGCAGATTCGTCAGCTCGAAATTGAACGAGAAGCCGTGAAGCGTGACGAAGACGACGCAAAACTCGAATACATAAACGAGCAGCTCGCAAACCTCGAAGAAACGCGGATTGAGCTGAGAGCTCGCTGGATGATCGAGAAAGAACTCATTCAGCGAATCCAAACGGCGAAGGAGTCGATCGACGACCTTAAAGGCAAGGCTGAGACGTTTGAACGAGAAGGCGACTACGGTCGTGTGGCAGAAATCCGTTACGGACAGATCCCTAAGCTGCAAGAAGAAATTGTCGAGGTAAATGCCGAGCTAGCCGAGGTCCAAAAAGACGGATCACTCCTAACAGAAGAAGTCACTGCCGACGAGATCGCGGATATTGTCTCCCGCTGGACCGGCATACCGGTAAGCCGGATGCTCGAAAGTGAAAAGGCAAAACTTCTTCGGATGGAGGAGCTCTTAGGCGAACGCGTTGTGGGACAGGAGACCGCAGTCGAGGCAGTCTCGAATGCAGTCCGCCGCGGACGTGCGGGATTGCAAGAGGAAGGCCGACCGATCGGATCGTTTATTTTCCTCGGTACCACGGGTGTAGGGAAAACTGAACTGGCCAAAGCGCTTGCCGAGTTTCTCTTTAACGACGAATCGGCTCTTGTGCGGATCGACATGTCTGAATATCAG
>CBDTVC010000100.1:0-8117 GCA_965363925.1 uncultured bacterium
AAGTATGCTGAGGGGCTTCCGGGCAAGCGCTACTCCGGAGGTTGTCAGTTTGTCGATGTTGCAGAAGACATTGCCCGAGACCGGGCCCGCAGATTGTTCAAGTGTGATTGGGTAAACGTGCAGCCGCATTCTGGCGCATCCGCAAATGCGTCGGTGTACTTAACGTTTATGAATCCGGGCGATACGTTCCTTGGGCTTGACCTTGCACACGGCGGTCATCTGACGCATGGTAGCCCCGTCAACTTCTCAGGTATCCTTTACAAAGCGGAGTACTACGCCGTTGAGAAAGACGGGCCGCTGGCTGGGCGAATTGATATGAACAAAGTTCGCGACACGGCACTTCGGGTCAAGCCGCGAATGATTTCGATCGGCGCTAGTGCTTATCCGCGGGACTTTGATTATGCAGCCTTCCGTTCGATCGCGGATGAAGTTGGCGCTTTCCTCTGGATGGATATGGCCCACACGGCCGGACTGATTGCCACGGGGGCTTTGAGTGACCCGCTTCCGCACTGCCATGTTGTTTCGACAACAACACACAAGACGCTCCGCGGTCCACGCGGCGGGATGTTATTGGTTGGCAAAGACCACGAGAACACGCTGGGCAAAGTCGCTCGGAAGAGTGGCCGAACAAAGATGGTCAGTGAGTTACTTGACAGCTCGGTATTCCCCGGAATGCAGGGTGGACCGCTAATGCATTGTGTGGCCGCCAAAGCAGTAGCGTTTAAAGAAGCCCTTGAGCCTTCTTTTGCCGGATACATCGACAACGTAATTCTCAATGCCTCAGCCATGGCCGATGCGTTTGTTGAACAGGGCTACAACATTGTTTCGGGCGGAACAGACAACCATTTGATGTTGATTGACCTGCGAAACAAAGGTATCACGGGGAAAGCCGCGGAGGCCGCGCTCGAGGCTGCGGAGATCACAGTCAACAAGAACATGGTCCCGTTTGACGACAAGAGCCCATTTGTGACCAGCGGTATTCGAATTGGCACGCCAGCAATGACGACCAGGGGGCTCAATGCTGAGGACTTCAAGTATATCGTCGGTCTCATTGATCAGGTCTTGAGCGACCCATCGAACGAAGTTGTTATTAGTGGCGTTAAGGCACAAGTGCATGAACTATGTGCTCGCTATCCGCTATATGATTTTGTTATCTCGTAGGTGGGATTATTTGCAGTAGACAACAGGCGGCGCGTGAATTACTTTCATTGATCGAAACAGTTGAACCGGATTTACGCGCAGAACCTACAGATAACGCGAGATTAGGTTTGGACGGCCGTATAAGAAGAACGGACATTGCAGTTGGTATGAATGAATTTGGAGATTTTCTGCGAGGTGACCAGGGCGATGGGCTCGACGCAACAGCGGCAACCGATCTAGCTGAGTTGGGGAAACTCCTCTACGATCAAGCGTTGGTGCGTCGCGACGACGAGCACATTACCGACCCGCGCGGAAATCCCATCGGGTGGTTGCTTGATACGCGAACACCAATGTTGTCGGGCGACACCTTTGGTGAGGTCGGGAAGGTTTTTGCGAGAAGGATGCTAAAGCGACAATTGACGCAAGTCGCGGGATACGGTTTTGGCGCCTATGCGTTGGTGTGTTCAGTCCTTGGAGCGTCTTCGGGCCGGGCTTTTAGTGGAGGATTTGTTCGGGCGGAGCGCAAGCAACATGGTAGGAAGCGGCTGGTAGAAGGTCCACTTGATCGGGCGAAGCCTGTTGTGTTATTGGACGATATCTTGAACAGTGGGCGGAGCGCTTTGCACGGGATACAGTTGCTAGAGAGTGACGGCTACAGCGTTGCGGGCGTAATGACGCTTTTTGCGTTTACGTGGAGCGGCGGTCGGGAGCGACTTGAATCGCGGGGCGTTTGGGTCGATTCGATACTTGACTTGAACCTTCGAGATGGGGTTGGTCGTGAGCGTGTTTCGTACCGTCCAGAATAGGTTATTGTGCGGTGGCGCCCTGTCCACCCCCTCCCTGTGGGTAAGTTATGCGCCCAACAATTCGTCGCAACCACATTCATGCCTACAACGTAGCCGGCCTGCACACCTTCAACAAAACAAGCATCCACCCCCTCGAAACGTGTTAATCACATCGCCTTGAATTTTTGCCGAGTTAAAGTTTCCGGCACTATCTCATAAGCCTAAAGCACCTTCCAACTCAACGAAAGGATCGGACTTTCCTTTCAGCCAATAATGAACCGCTCCCTAATTACATCCTTGATCAAGCGCTCCGGCCGAAAAGTCCTTGCCGCCGGAATGAAGTCCACCAAAGCGTTGCCGCCTGCAGCCGATGGTAGCCCTGACCGAAATCCGCTTGAGGAAATGTCATTCCTTGATCACCTCGAAGAGCTTCGGTGGAGCCTGATCAAAGGAGGAGCTGGTGTCCTCGTCGTCACGATCATTGCGGCCTTCTACAAAGAATGGATCATCAATGCGATCCTGCTCGGTCCAGCACGCTCAGACTTCTTCATGTACAAAGTGCTCAGAATTGACGCACTAACCCTCAGCCTACAAAATCGTACTATCCCGGGGCAGTTCTTCGTCGACTGGGGTACAGTCATGGCCGTCGGCGCAATCATGGGCTCGCCGGTATTTGTTTACTTTCTCTGGAAGTTTATTGAACCCGGCCTATACAAGACCGAGCGCCGCGGACTTCGACTCGCAACTGCCTTCGGGACCTTCTTTTTCATGCTCGGCATTGCGTTCGGGTACTGCATCCTAACCCCGATCGCTCTTCAATTCTTCGCCCATTACAGTATCTCGGATCAGGTAATAAATGATTTCGATATCACTCGCTACTTCAGCATGATCACATGGTGGGCGTTCGGAGCTGGAATCCTGTTTGAGATGCCCGTGATAGTTTACTTCCTCGCGAGGATTGGCATCCTGACGGATGAGCTCATGAAGAACTATCGACGATACGCTTTGATCATCATACTCATTCTGTCTGCGTTTTTTACGCCGCCCGACCCGCTGTCCATGCTTATCGTGGCCGTACCCATGGTCCTGCTTTATCAATTCTCGATTTGGATCGCAAAAGTCGTGGGCAAAAAGCGCGAAAAAGAGATGGAAGAGGCGCTCTCCTGATGCTCGGAACGGATGTTTTGCTCGACCGTGTACTCGAGACTAAACTTCCGATCCGTTTATGCGCTTCCTGTACAAAACCCGTAAGTCTGGACTAACAAAATCTAGACTCCGATTTCGTCGACTAAGCACGGTCCTGGCTACCGTCTTCGGGACTGCTCTCATCGTCGGTACCGGATTCCAGGTCGCTGGCGATGACGATCTGTTCAAACTCCGAAAGAATTTCGAGACGTTCGGAGCTCTCTACGAACAACTTGTGCTTGGCTACGTCGACGAGCTCGACGCGGCACAGGTTATGAATCGAGGGATATCCGCAATGCTCGCGGACCTTGACCCCTACACGGTCTATTCAGACCAATCGCAGCAAGTCTCCTACGCTGCTTCCAAGAGTGGATACGTCCAGGTAGGACTCAGCCTCGGCGTAATCAACGAAAATGTCACAGTCCTTGAACCATCGTCTGATGCATCTGCCTACAAGCAGGGAGTCAAGGTTGGGGATAAGCTGCAGTCGGTAAACGGTCGCTCTGTCGACACAATTTCGTTAAGCGACGTCCAGATTTTGCTACAGGGTGAACCGGGCTCTACGGTTGAAGTAGAGGTCAACCGCGAAGGTTCTGACGATCCCATCACGTTTGTCCTCACCCGACAGCAACAATCCTCAGCAGCCGTCCCGTTGGCCGAGTTTCTACATGGAGACGAGAGCCTCGGGATCGGATACATCAAGCTCACCAGCTTTCCGCAAAATTCCCATCGCGAATTCCGAAAAAGTCTGAATCAGCTACGGGAAACGGGAAACCTCAAAGCGGTGGTTATCGACCTGCGCGATAACCTCGGCGGATACGTTGACGCTGCCGTGGCAATTGCGGAGATGTTTGTGCCGAAGGGCTCTACCGTTCTAACGATGCGCGGACGAATGCCAAACACCGCGCGAACCTTTACAACTGCACTGGATCCAATTGATGGTGACGTTCCGGTCATCGTTCTGATGAACAAGCTGTCCGCCTCGGCCAGCGAAATTCTCGCTGGGGCCATCCAGGACCTGGACCGTGGCGTAATCGTTGGGACGCCATCTTTCGGTAAGGGCTTGGTACAAACAGTCCAGGCACTGCCGCACAACTCTGCATTGAAACTGACAATTGCTCGGTACTACACACCGAGCGGACGGAGTATTCAGGCAATCGACTACCGCGCACATGACGGTTCACCCGAACCCGTGCCCGATTCACTGCGCACCACCTACAAGACGGCGAATGGACGAATTGTAAAAGACGGACGGGGCATCGAGCCCGACGTTCAAAGCAGCCCACTCGAAGAGTCCGAGATTGAACAGGCACTTAAGCGTCAATCCGCCTTCTTCTTCTTTGCCAACCTGTTTGCTGCAGAGAACCAGTCCATGGCAGCAGACTTTGAAATTGACGACGCCGCGTTTCAACAATTCAAAACGTGGCTCAGCAGTCGTGAATTTGAATATCGGTCATCCAGCGATGAGGCACTGGAGGAACTTGTTGCTGCACTCCGTCGATCGGGGTACACCAACGATGAATCAATCGAGGCGTTCAGGACGGTCATCCGCGCAGAAAAAGAGCGCGACCTCGATCGATATCGAGAACAGCTTGAGCGGCACCTACGTGATGAGATTGCGGCGAGACTCTTCGAACAGCCGGACCAGATTCGGTCCCGTTTGTTCGGAGACCCGGACATCGAGACAGCAATCGAGTTGGTTCGGGACAAGAGGAAATACGAAGCCCTTCTGAAGTAGACGCGTCAAGGCGGGTGCGCCGAATGGTTCGCCACGCCTAGCAACGAGACTACTGGCCCACGCCAACTAATAAGGGGCGACCCGATTTCTCGTGCCGCCCCTCACCCCGCAAAAACGGGAAAATCCGTAAATCGAATTACTCGATGACGAACGTCACCTTGCAATTGACGCGGTAGCCTTTCACTTTGCCACCGTCACTAACCATCGCTTGAATGTTTTCGACGTTGACTGTTCTGACGTTTCGAACTGATTTTGATGCTTCTTTCGCTGCATCTTCGATCGCGTCATTAATCGTCTTACCTTCAGCGATGATTTCAAGAACCTTTGCTACTGACATGTTTTTACCTGTTGATTCAACTCAAACTTCGTTTACTTTGATCGCCTCGCCTAGTGCGTGACGACTTTTGGAAGAGCCTTGGCCTGCTCTACCCATCCTTGAACAACCTTGAGGGATGGAACCTGACGAACCAATTTCTTGGCCGCGTTAACTTCCTCCATTTTGGCCGTAAGATTATCCGGCCTACGCATTTTCAGCTCCGAGCATGAATCAACGCCGGATGCTTCAAGCAGTTCGGAATACTCACCGCCAATGCCTTTGACGCGCATAAGGTCTGCGTGGTTAGCAAAGCGCAGCAGTTTTTTCTCTTCGATACTGGTCTTCGCGGATATATCCTTTCGTCCGCCTGCCGTGCAGCACACCTTAAGAAGACCTTCGATCGAGTTTAATCCCGCTGCCTGGAGCTTCGCTTCCAGAGCCGGACCGATCCCTTCTATGGTGGTTAACTTCGCCATGGTTTCCTCCGAATTTGCAAATTGGTACAAAAAAGTTGTAGGACACTCAGAATTACGCAATAAACGCGGTGCAAATCAACATTCTTTCAGTGAAGCTTTGTCCTTATTTGCACCAATCTTACAGTGATACGAAAATAGTGTGTCATCGATCCATTCGAGACCGTCATCCCGCCAATTAAACGGAGTCTCGAGGGACGCTAATACCACGTAACCCAATCGGCCCCAGACGTTACCTAAAACTGCTATTTGCAGAACATTTTTCTGATTGCTTTGGTACATACAATGTATCTGAAGGTCAGCCCGGTCAGCCCGGTCAGTTCTGGCGTCTTAGATGGGCTTAGTCTGTCAAACGAAACAGGCAGCAAGAACTGCTGCAACATGGGCCGGGTAGAAGGGCCGGAATTCTAAAAGACACAGCCGCTAAACGCAGCAGCGAAAGACGCAGCAGAGTAGAGCAGCGAAGTACAGCAGTAAAACAAGGAGACAACAATGGGACTATTTAGCTTCCTAAAGAACATCGGTAAGAAAGTCATGCCAGGTCGTGAGGCAGACGAAATTAAAGCTGACATCACTACGGCACTTGGCACAAGCGTCAAAGACCTTAACGTAACGTTTGAAGGCGGAAAGGTTACGCTCAACGGAGTCGTTGAATCAAATGCCGTTCGGGAAAAGGCAGTCCTTCTGGCCGGAAATGTCGAAAGCGTCGAAAGCGTTGATGACAATTTGCAGGTGGTTGTGCCAGCTCCACCACCACGCTTCTACACAATTGCAAAGGGAGACTCACTTTCTAAGATTGCCAAAGAATACTACGGCGATCCGATGAAGTACAAAGAGCTCTTTGAGGCAAACCGCGAAGTCATCAAAGATCCCGATCTGATTTATCCGGGTCAGCAAATTCGTGTTCCTCATTTGTAGTCATCTGGACTGCTTGTCTGAAGAGTCGGCTCTTGTCCCATCCAGAAAGTGGGCTAGATGCCGACAATAATCTACAGACTACGGGAAACGGGCCGGGTCTTCGAAACACGGCTTGAAAGGCAGCTCATCAATCGATGGGCTGCCTTTTTTTCATTCGCGCCAAACTCTGCCCGACTTTTTCTACAGACACCTCGGCGCATACTCGTGAAGAAACCCGGACAAACAATCTGCCGTACATACTGACTTCAGGTAGATTGACTCCACATTACTTCTGTCTACAACAAATCATCAAACTGGCCCCCATTGATGTGGCCACCCAGGGGCATCAGCCACGTAAGGGCTAGTTGAACTGTTTCTAATCATTCTCGGAAGCCAGCGTAACAGATAGTGATTCGCCGCGTTTCGATTTATAACCATCCCAAGTCCACCATGAAGATGCAGCGAGTACTCTTGTTGATTTTCGTCATCGTAATTCAGGGTGCCTGCAATCCGGCCAGCTCGCAGAAGAACGATTCGGTCGCCGTACCGCCGGCTTCCGTTAATCCTGTTGAATTGCAGTCATTGTCAGATGAGATTTCGGATAGCCGCCAGACAGCCATTACCCGCGCCGTTTCTGCCACAACTCCGGCCGTTGTAAGCATCAACGTGATCGGGGTTGAACGAGTCGCGGTTCGGGACCCCTTTAGTGATCCATTTTTCCAACAGTTTTTCGGCCGACGAAGCGGCGTCCGCGAAACGTTTCGAAAGGTTAAGGCGCTCGGCTCGGGCTTCGTTATTTCTGCGGATGGATATATCGCAACGAACAATCACGTCGTTAGAAATGCGACAGAAATCACGGTGACGTTTAATGGCGGTGAAACGCTAAATGCGTCAATCATCGGTCGCGACGAAGCCACGGATTTGGCCCTGCTGAAGGTTAATCCGGCTGAGCCACTACTCTACCTGCGATTTGCCGAGGATCACGAGCCCCTTGTAGGCGAATGGGCCATCGCGCTCGGCAATCCGTTCGGCCTCTTTGCGACGACCGAGCCAACCGTAACGGTTGGGGTTGTGTCAGCAGTTGGGCGAGATTTTGAAATTCAGGACAACACCGTTTACCGTGACATGATTCAGACGGACGCCGCCATCAATCAGGGAAACTCTGGCGGTCCTCTTGTCAACGCGAACGCCGAAGTGATGGGTCTGAATACATTTATTTTTACGCAATCCGGCGGGTCCATCGGGCTCGGATTTGCTGTGCCAGCCTGGAAAGTAGAGGGCATCATCGACGAGCTGAAAAGCACGGGGCAGGTTGACCGGTCTTATTACACGGGGCTCAACGGCTTCGATATTAACGACAGGATTGCAGTTGCGCTTGGCCTCGAAGAAGCGAAGGGCATCCTTGTTCGCGACATCGACAGAGATTCGCCAGCAGAAGGAGCGGGATTCAAAACGTACGACGTAATCGTCTCCCTCGGTGGCGAGCCCATTGGTAATCTGTCAGATTTCCGGGCAAGGCTCTTTGATTTTCGTCCCGGTGACAACGTCGTGTTTGGCATTGTGCGCGACGGCGTGGAAGTCAC
>CBDTVC010000101.1:0-8092 GCA_965363925.1 uncultured bacterium
AGCAAGAAATCGAAGCGCTTACCTGATCGGGCTGGGGACTCAAGAGATATGGCTTCAAGAAATATGACTTCGAGAAAATTGGATTGAGATGAGTGGTTTCGTTAAGAATGGTGCGGAGACGCACGGTGTGGAGAGAACGGATTTGAAAGAAGATGTATCGCGTAAACAGGTTTTACCTGCGCCGTCGTCGCAAGAGTTCGTCGTGCCACTAGGCACAAGTGCTGCCGTACCGTTTGCAGGGCGGCATCTGTCTTCGCTCGCTTTAAAGTTACCCCGGGAGTTGCTGCTTTTTGACTGCGGCGAATCGACGCAATATCAGTTGCGAGCCATGGGTGCAAAGACGGGACAGTTGAGCACGATTCTAATTACCCATTTACACGGTGATCACTATTACGGATTGCTTGGTTTGCTTGCCACTCTGTCACTCTTAGGACGTAAAGAGCCGTTGACGATTGTCGGTCCTATCGGGTTGGAGGACTTCCTGGATTCAGTACCGCGCATTGAGGGACGGACGCGTGGCTTCGATGTGAGGTGTATTGAGATCCGTCCGGATTTTACAAGTGGCGTGGTGCTTGAACGTGAGAGCTACACAATTCGTGCGGCCAAGTTGGATCACACGATATTTGCCATCGGCTACCGTCTCGACGTTGCGGATACCCCCGGCTCCCTGAACGTTGACCTAGCGATGTCACTCGGAGTTGTGGATCCGATCCAATACGGCCGACTGAAAAAGGGCGAGGCGGTTGTCGGAATGCTGGGACGAGTGGAGGCGTCAGATGTACTGGGACCGCCGCACCGAGGTTCGTCGTTTGCGTATGTTACGGATACGAGACCCTGTTCTGGCGGCTTGGAGTTGGCGCGAAACGTTGACTTGTTGTATCACGAATCCACCTTTTTGGAGTCCGAGAATAAGCGAGCGGACGAGACCGGACATTCAACCGCAGCGGGTGCAGCTGGCGTAGCCGTAAATGCTGGAGCGAAGCGTCTGTTGTTGACGCACTTCAGTGCACGTTACGAAGACGTTTCGCTGCTCGAGGCCGAGGCTCAAGCGGTGTTTCCCAAAACAGTGGCAGCGGAAGAGTTGGTTCGTTATGCCGTCCGAGTAAGCGCAGATTTAAGTATGCCGGGTAAGATCGCGTAGTTCGGGTTGGTCTTAACAGATTTAGAAGACGAAGAGCAATGGCTGGAAAAGCCGAAGAAGAAACCAAACCAAAGCGGATAGATGCGCGCCTGTTGTGGCGCATCATCATCTTTCTCAAGCCCTACCGCCATTTCGTTGCGATAGCGTTTGTGACGGTGATCACGGCTGCCTTCCTCGGCCCGCTGCGGCCGAAGATTGTGCAGGTCGCGATAGACGAATATATCCTGCAAGGGGACATGGAGGGGCTGACTCGGGTTTGCCTCATTCTGGTTGCCATTCTGATCGGCGAGGGTGTGTTGTCGTTTATTAACGGCTACATGACGCAGTGGATTGGCCAGCAGGCGATCTTCGATCTTCGCAACCGCGTGTACAATCACATTCTCCGCCAGTCGCTTCGTTTCTTCAACACAAACCCGATTGGTCGTTTGATCACGCGCGTAACAAGCGACGTCGAGGCGTTAAGCAACGTGTTGTCGGCTGGCGTTGTGACGATCATGGGCGACCTGTTCCGCCTGATCTTCATCTCTTACTTCATGTTTACGCTGAATTGGGTGCTTGCCCTTGTGACGTTGGCGGTGTTGCCGCTGATGATTCGCGTAACATTCTGGTTTCGGAGTGTGGTACGGGATCAGTATCGCGAGACGCGGAAGCAGGTGGCGCGTCTCAACTCGTTTATGCAGGAGCACATTTCGGGCATGAGCATCGTGCAATTGTTTGGTCGGGAGAAGGCTGAGTCCGAAAAATTCACGGACATCAACAACGACCATAAGGTCGCCCAGATCAAGACGATTTTTTACTTCGCGTTGTTCTGGCCCGCGATTGATCTGGTCGCCTCGATCGCCTTGGGATTGGTGATCTGGGTTGGTGGTGTGCGCGCGCTTGGTGCACACATCACGGTTGGCGTATTAATTGCGTTTATCCAGTATGCGCGGCAGTTTTTCGAACCAATCCGCAACCTGTCGGATCAGTATAACACGCTGCAAAGCGCCATGGCGGGTGCAGAGCGGATTTTCGATCTGCTGGACGAAGACATTTCGATTGAGGAAAAGGAGCAGGTCACGCCACTTGATCGCATCTCCGGTTCGATTGAGTTTCGGAATGTATGGTTCTCGTATGACCCTGAAGCGAAAGCTGATTCGATTGACGCGTCATCCAAAGAAGCTGTTTTAAAAGAAGCGGTGGATGGTCAAGCGGATTCCGCGACGTGGGTCCTCCGCGATGTTTCGTTTAAGGTAGAACCGGGGCAGACCATTGCTATTGTTGGTGCAACGGGTGCCGGTAAAACTACGATCATTTCGTTGCTCCTTCGCTTCTACGACATCCAAAGCGGATCGATACTGGTTGACGGCGTTGATATCCGCGAGTATGCATTGTCAGCTCTTCGCTCGCATATCGGGCTTGTACTGCAGGACGTCTTTTTGTTTTCGGGGACCGTTGAAGACAACCTGACACTTGGAGACAAATCCATCCCGATCGAACGGGTGCATGAAGCAGCCAGACAAATCGGTGCAGATCGATTCATCGAACGGCTCCCCGAGGGCTATCAGCAGGACGTGAAGGAGAGAGGTGTCACGCTTTCGTACGGGCAGCGCCAGATGCTTTCTTTCGTGAGGGCGTTAGTCTATAACCCGGAGGTCCTTGTGCTTGACGAAGCCACTTCCAGCGTCGACACGCAAACGGAAGAAGCAATTCAGTCTGCCCTGTCAAAACTGGTAAGCAACCGTACCTCGATCATCATTGCACATCGCCTCTCCACCGTTCAACACGCAGACCAAATTCTAGTGATGCACAGAGGTCAGATACGCGAGGCGGGAACGCACCAGGAGCTTATCGGAATGGACGGTCTCTACAGGCGACTTTATGAGCTCCAATATCGAGAGCAGAAGGCAGCGTAAGCGGAGACGAGGAGGATGAGAGGAGAAGAGGATGGGAATATCGGAGCGACGGCTACGCGGCTAAGGTATCCGGCATACCGTCGACCATCTTCTCCTCATATTTTCTCCTCCTCCTATCTTCCCTAAGCGAGCCTTGCTCGCTTAATACAGCGACATGTCAAACTGCTTCCGATGTCTTCTTGTAACGGCATGCTCCGTTCCCAGCACATCGAAGAGTGCGACGACGAGCTTCCTCGATCGGTCATCCGCATAATATCTGTCAATCACGATTACGTTGATGAGCTTCTCAAGAGCCTCGTCTAGATTTCCAGCGCGCATTGATTCGATCGCTTTACTGAACGTTTCTCTGCCGGTACCTTCGGGCAGTTCGGCATCGCTATGCTCGAGCAGTGTGTTTCCAAGCTCCTTAACGGAGGACGCAAGGCGCACCATTTCCGTTTCGCCGGTTGAGGCGCATTGAGCAAGATCGATCGCTTTTTGTGGATCATCCCAGACGACAATCCGCGACATTAAACCCGATGCGCCAGGATTCGTTGGCTCTCGATCCAGAATACCTTGTAGTAGTTTGATGGCGGTTTCGATTTCGCCCGACTCGATCGACTCCTCGGCGATGACCAACTCCTGCCCCGTTTCGCTAGGGATTGCCTTGTCGAGCCATTGGCGGAAGGCTGGTTCAGGAAGGGCTCCTGTAAATTCGTCAGCCACTTCGCCATTTACGAAGAGCTTCACCGCGGGTATGCCGCGTATTCCAAATTGTTGTGACAGCTCCGGCTGCTCGTCCGTGTTGATCTTGACCAGTTCCCATCGTTCGGGTTGCTCGGCCGCAACTCGTTCGAGGACAGGGCCAAGTACTCGGCACGGTCCGCACCACGGTGCCCAAAAGTCCACTAGAACAGGTATTTGGGAGCTTCGGTCGAGTACGTCTTCTTGGAAATTCTGCACATTGTCGCCCCTGCGGACGTATTTCGGTTAACCAGATGTTAGAGCTAATGTGTAACTTTGTGTAGGTTTGGGCGTTCCGAGTTCGGTGAAAGATTTCGTTGCGCCGCCTTGTAGAAGATATGAGGATGAGAGGATTAGAAAATGAGAGGCAGTGTGGCTAGCCTACTGCGTCGGCATCCGATATTCCATTTTGCTCTCCTCCAGCCCCACTTTTCCCCCGAATTAGTCCTAGTTCCATGCGTTTTACACAACTTCGTTTCGTCAGAAACTGTTTTATCCCGCTGTTGACCGGCGTTCTCCTTTTCTCAACAGGCTGCTCTGACAAATTGGAGGATCTCAATGCTGCAATCGCGACGTCGAGCGATTCGTTTGACGAGGCCGCTTACGATATGGCTGCCGATTCGTTACGATTTGAAGGTGAGCCGTTCTTCCGGAACATCCGCCAGCTAACGTTCGGCGGCAATAACGCTGAGGCTTATTGGAGTGCCGACTCCAAGCAGTTGATTTTCCAAAGTGATTGGTCTGAAATCAATTCGCAGGGCTGTGACCAGATCTACGTCATGAATGCTGATGGGTCGAACGTCAACCCGGACGGCACAAAATATGACTTGGTGAGCACGGGACGTGGACGGACGACGTGTGCCTATTTTCTCGACGAAGACAGAATTGTTTACGGATCGACGCATGAAGCAAATGCTGCTTGTCCGCCGCCGGTTTTTCGGTCGACGACGGGCAAATACGTCTGGCCCGTATACGACAGCTATGATATCTATACGGCAAACCAAGACGGCTCTGAAACGGAGCTTCTCATTGGTGGACCTGGCTACGACGCTGAGGCAACGGTTTCGCCTGACGGTCGATACGTGATCTTTACTTCGACCCGTAGTGGAGACCTTGAGTTGTACCGTTACGACGTCGAGACGAAGGAAACGCTTCAGCTAACCACCGAGCTCGGTTATGACGGAGGCGCGTTCTTTTCGCCGGATTCAAAGAAAATTGTCTGGCGGGCCAGCCGCCCTACCGGGGAAGCTGCGGCTGACTACAAAGAACTGCTCGCAAACGGATTGGTTGAGCCAACCGAGTTGAATATTTTCGTGGCTGATGCGGACGGCTCAAACGTGATCCAGGTTACCGATCTTGAAGGAGCGAATTGGGCACCGTTCTTCCATCCGGATGGCAAGTCGATTGTGTTTACGACGAACCATCACATGATGGAAACGGATCCGCGCGTGTTCGACGTCTTTACGGTTGGCGTCGATGGGACGGGACTGAAGCAGGTTACAAAGTCCGGAATGTTTGATGGCTTCCCGATGTTCTCACCTGACGGTAAGCAAATTGCGTTTTCGTCGAACCGGAACAACGGTGGGACAAGTGATACGAATGTGTTTGTCGCGGAGTGGGTTGACTAGGACCATCGTCTACCTAATCAGAGGCTGAAGTACCCATAAATCGGGCGGGAGGACAGTCGCGAAGTGTCCTTCGAGCATGTGGGTTTCGAGTTCAGGTGATCAGGTTGCGAGGCGTCGTTTGGGCACTTTCATCATTGCCCGAGTAGCACTTACTTGTTCTGGAGGGAGACGTTAGACTAATTTCAGTCCGACGAGCCCAGCCATTATTGATGCGACGTCTCCGATTTGCTTGCCTAGAATTGCGGGTACGATTTGGACCGCTGCGGCCGCCTGAGGCAGGGCCTCAATGGCGACGATTCGTTTTGCTGGTTCAATGATCAAGTCGCCGAGGACACGGCCAAGTGAGCCGAGTGCGACTACTTCAGGGTTGAGCGCGTCGATCAGAAGTGCGATGCCTCGGCCCATCCATTCGCCGGCTTCCGTTGCAACGGCTACAGCATCCTCATCACCGGATAACATCGATTCAATCAGATCGCGAATCGGTGTTTGCATCGTCCACCGGTGAGGATACCGGAGACTTGCTAAACTCACTAGTCCACGGCCTGAAGCAAAGCCTTCCCATGAACCGTGCTTTCCAAAACCAATCGGACCTTCGTTTGCGAGTCGCCAGTGTCCAACTTCGCCGGCGGTATCCGAAGCGCCGTGAAGTAGTCTACCGTTGATTATGAAGCCAGCACCGAGGCCGGTTCCGAAAGTTAGGAAGATCAAGTGCTGCAAGTCCGGGTACGGCTTACCCACCCCAAAGTAGTATTCCGCAAGCGCTCCGGCGTTGCCGTCATGCTCTACAAAGACTGGCAGTCCTGATGCATGTGGCCGAAATGCTTCGCCGAGGTTGACTCCGTGCCAGCCCGGAAGGTGTGGTGGGTTTATGAGGACCGCATCGCGAATCCGCAACGGACCACCAACCGAGATACTGATCGCGACGGGTTTGCGACCTTCCGCGGTTCCGCGGGAGACAAAACTGGCTAGAAGTGGGCGAAGTCTTTCGACAAGCACGTCGTAGGGTTGATCGGCTTGAGTGGGGAAGGCATCGCGATGCCATATGAACCCATCCGCGGTCCCTTCAACGATGGCTGTTTTTGTCCCGCCAATGTCGATGCCGATTACGGATGGTTTGGCCATGATCTTGTGTTTGTATTGCTTACGGGTAGTTGTAGTTGAGTCCTCGACGTTGGTTCTTCCCCTCGATGCGCCAACCCGTTTGCCCCGGGGGTGCCAACCCTCAAGCCCCATGCTGTCAAGCTAACGATTTGAATCCACCGCGACCCTTGCATGCTTGCAGTTGCAAATTGATACGTTGACATTCTGGTCGCCGGAACCCAAATTGATGCCTAAGGTTTAGTCAAGGCTAAATTGTGAAGACCTTACCCATTTGTAGGAATCCGTGTGATTTTGGACGCTGCTTTACGTACGCAAAAACTGCCCACGTCGGCCTTTCTGGTTGTTGTATTCACCTTCATACTGCTGCTGGCGGGATGTACTCCCAAAAACGGAGGCACATCCGCAGTTGACGGAAAGCTTAACATCGTCGCCACCACCAACCTGGTTGCTGATCTCGTCGCTCAAATCGGAGGCGACAGCGTTGCCGTAACGCCGATCATGGGCCCCGGAATTGATCCGCACCTCTACAAAGCCAGTGCCGGAGACGTCTCTCGAATGTCAGGCGCTGACGTCATCTTCTATTCCGGACTACACCTCGAAGGAAAGATGGCAGAGATTTTCGAGCAGATGAACGAACGCGGTAAAAGGACGGTCGCGGTGACCGACGGCATCGACCGGTCTCGATTGATTGAATCAGCCGTATTTGGTGGCAACTACGATCCGCACGTCTGGTTTGACGTTTCAATGTGGATGGACGCGGCCCAGTACGTTGCAAATCAGCTTGGAGAATTGGATCCGCCCAATGCAGAACACTATGCCGACCGCGTCGCAAACTACCTCGTCGAAATGAGTGAGGCGGATGCCTACGTAAGGGAGCGCGCTCTAAGCCTTCCGGAAAACAACCGTGTGCTCATTACGTCACACGATGCGTTCGGATACTTCGGACGTGCTTATAGCTTCGACGTGCGTGGCTTACAGGGAATCAGTACCGCTGCAGAAGCAGGTGCAGCAGATGTCAAGAACCTCGTTGAGTTTGTTGCGGATCGTCAGATACCGGCAATCTTTGCGGAGACGTCCGTTTCGCCAAAAGGAATCGAAGCGGTACGAGAAGCCGTGCGGTCCAGAGGGGCAGATGTCGAGATCGGCGGTAGCCTCTTTTCGGATGCACTCGGTTCGCCAGATACACCCGAAGGAGATTACATCGGAATGGTCCGCTACAACGTTGATACCATCGTAAACGCCTTGGCGCCTTCGAACTAAACTGCGGTTGGGAACTCTCGTTGGCTTCGCGGCGAATGTAACCACACCAGAAGGAAGCTATGACTGAGCAAGGACTCGCAATTGATGTTCGTGACTTGACGGTTGCTTACCGCGACAAGCCGGTACTATGGGATATCGACTTCGAGGTCGAATCGGGCAAGTTGCTCGCGATTGTCGGACCAAACGGTGCAGGTAAGACTACGCTGATTAAAGCGATTCTTGGTCTTGTCAAATCAGCTGCCGGTGAGATTCTGATTTACGGCAAGCCGTATGACAAACAGCGCGACCTGGTCGCATATGTTCCACAGCGCGGATCTGTTGACTGGGACTTTCCGACCAACGTG
>CBDTVC010000102.1:0-8086 GCA_965363925.1 uncultured bacterium
CGTATACGTCGGGCTGAGTTTGCCGTGTGCCTTCGTCCAGATTGCCCCGCCTATTCCTCCGAGCAAAAATGGATACTGGCTTCGTCCCTTGATCAGTGGAACGGACGTCAACGACTTGGCGCGACTTCGAATCGCTGCTCGGTACGCTCGCCCGTTGTGTCTCTCCCTCTTCGGCGTGGCGAAAACAGAGGACAGGACCCGATCAGAAGTGAACGGCATGTAGTTTTCGACCAGATGGTCTACCCACGTTTGTCCGTACCCGTAGAAGTTTGGAAGCCGAGTCCGAATAGAAATTAGATCTATCATGTCGTCGACGCCCTCCTCGCCATATAGTGGAAGACCCGCGAGCAATTGCTCAAGTTCACGAGCCGCTCCGTTGTCCATTTCAAGAGTCGCCGATTCGTTGAAAATGTCGGCGCGAACCGTAGCAAAGTGAAGCAGCATCTCCGTCGTGTTCTTGGAACGGATATGCCTCCGACCCGTCAGTCTCAACCGATTCAGGTACTGCATGCGGCCAATTTCACCGAAGGCGCCGTCTACAAGGATTTGGTTACGGTCACCGATTTCGCCGTACAGCAAAAATTTCGGGGCAGCGGTCGCGGGCGTCGTCGCACATGTCACTGCGCAGTACTCTCGCATCAGACTGATCGTGTCATCGATTGACAGGTCGGGGAGAGCAAGCGTTCTGTGATTGATTGCGCCTACGCGACCGAGCTGCTCCGAGACCGATACGTCAGGATCACCACTGTCGCCGAAGACGTGACAGTTCACTGATTCTTGGGAATCGAGTAATATTGCCAGAAGCAGTCGTGAATCGAGTCCGCCTGAGAGGCCTAGCGAAAACTCTCGTTTGTCGAGTGCAATCCTGCATTCCTCGGCGACCGTTTCGACAATGGTGCTTTTGCCTGCGCTGGGGGTCCAGATGGATTCCTTCGCGAGCCAGGCATCAGGTTGGATTTGTACGGATCCGTTGGCAATGCGGCTAACTCCTCTGAGAAGCGAGTTGGTGGCAAATTGGTTGAACGTTGTCCAGTGGCTGCCGAGCGTTTCGACGTTCAACTCGGCATTGCCGGATATCTGTGCCGCCCAATCCAGCCGCGTGGTTGCAACGATCCCCGGATCACCACAAAGAGATGCTTTCGCGACGTATAGACAGCGCAATCCACGATCGTCGACGTCGCAGGTCAGCCGATTGGGTTCGACGGTGAAATGCAGCGCCCGATCGAAGTGTCCGTCCGAACGAATACCGGCCGAGAATCTCGAGACGCCTGCGGCCGATGTATCTGAATCATCCGAAGAAATGGATGCTCCTGTTGCAACGAGATATACGCATTGCGTTTGCTGGGAATACTTCGCTTGCGGACAGTATCTATCAATCTCCCGAACATGCTTCTCGTTCAATTGATTCGAGATCCACGCGAGAACGAAAGTCATTGTGCCACACCGCTTGTCGGATGATTGCCGCCGGGAACAGCAATTGTATAATGTAGCACCATGAGGTTTATCCGGTGAAACTGTGCTGACTTTGATTGTATTTCATTCAATCGCGCATAAATATCCGTCGCGAGTGTCGGGGAATAAGCAGTCCATCTGTAGGGTATTCTCGTCTTCGCCGACAGCGCTAATAAGTAGCAGTCCGCGATTTGTGCGCACGCGGAACCCTCCGTACACTGTTCACCGGCAAACACCCATGTCAAACAGATATTACGACTCCAGCATGACTAAGATAATCGCGTTCACAATCACAGCCGTCGTACTCGCAACAACACCGTCAGTACTTCGTGCGCAAGACGGCGAGCTACCCGCAGAGACAAGCGACTCCAACCAGTTGCCCAGCGTATATATTCAAGTGGGCGCAGACGTCGGCGTCGGTCTATTGCTCTCACCCGAGATCAAGGGCCTGCTGAATGATGACTTCGGGCTCGGGCTCGGCTTTCACAAAGCTGCCGTGGCCGTCATCGGTTATCAACACTATGCCCAAGTGGAATTTCGATACGGCGATTCCGGACACACGATGAACAATAATCAATTCGTGAAAGGAGACCTCCAAACCGTAGAGCAGATCCCGATGGACTACGATTACACAGAGTTTGTCGCTAAGGTAAATCCGCTGTTCGGGAAAAAACGGTCGAGTACTATCTTCCTTCTGGCCGGAATCGGGCACGTTGAATACTTCGACACCGAAGGCGACGGATTCACTGGATCAAGCCTGGTGTTCGGTATTGAAGTCGTGCAGTCGCTAGTAACGTCAAAGTCTAAGCTGGTTAAGTCTCTCGTGTTTGGCTATCGCAGACAACAAATCACGTTTGAAACTATCCAGTTCTTCAACATTCCCCTCTCAACGGATATCGCCGCAAACAACAACATCATTTACGTGGGTGGCCGGATCGGCCTCGGCATTTAGACGTTGGGCAGACGGTTGCTTGTGTAGACTAGGACGCTTGGGGTATCTCAAACACACGCAAAAGAGTTCGACACCAACTCGTGACTCCGATTCGACGCACGCGGCATCCTCTACGCCAAGTTCAAACGCTTTGTTTGCGAACAACTAACGACTTGTCGCAGATACCTCGCGCACAAACCGAACAATCTCTTCGACCAGCACAGGATGCACTGGCAACGCCGGGTCAGAGTACGACGCAATCTGTTGAGTACGATCTGCTGGTACATTCTTGAGGATGTGATTCATTCCCTCAATCCGTTTCATAAATGCTTCCGGGCTGTGCGCTGCCAGCCGTTCCGCATCTGATCCTTTAACCTGAATATCCGTTTCGCCGTGCAGGATCAGTTTTGGAACGGATACATTCCCGAGGGCCTTCGCCGGGTCAAGCGCAAACCACGAAATAAGGTAGGGCTGGATCGAAGGGCGAAAGAGCGAGTTCAGGGAAGCCGGTACATCCGAAACCAATTCGCCGCCTAAAAGAGCTTCAACAATCGAATCGACGGTCGCAAGTTTATCCGGCGCGAGCTGTGGTACGAGCTGCTCGCGTAGCACGTCATTGGCTGGACGTCCTGCCCCGGCAATTGAGATAACACCATCAACATCCACATTGCCAGCAGCCATCGAAACGAGCAGTGACCCCTCACTGTGACCGGCGAGCAACACATGGGAGAAACGAATATCATCTGCCACAAAACGGCGCCAACGTTCTACGTCGACCGCAAACGAATCAATGCGGAGGTCAGATTCCTGCACAGCAACAACACTTTTACCAATCCCTCGCTTGTCATATCGCAGAGTCGCGATGCCTTCGGTAAGCAGTGCCTCAGCCAGCAACCGTAGGCTGTTATTCTTGCCGGGTAAACCAACAGAATTGCCATCGCGATCTGTCGGACCCGAACCGGCGACGATAATCACAAGTGGAAAAGGAGGTGCTGATTCCGGAACGAGTAATGTACCGGAGAGCTGCCCACCGCTGGTTGGCGTTGAAACAGATTCGCCGGGAATGGCCAGCTGTTCAGCAGGCTTCTTTGCAGGGGCAGTCGTTCGCACTAGTTTGAACGCACCCAGCATGCCCGCCTGCTTAAAATCTCCAGCCACCGAGTCACCGCCCATCACGCCATCAAAGATGGCGAGACCCGGACCAGCAGGTAGTTCAAAATGAAGTGAATCGTTCCGAAGGAAGACGTTTTTGAGTGGCAATCCTGCCGCGCCCTGTTGCGGGATATCGATGGTCGAACCATCTGCCGAAAAATGGACCTGAATGCCAAGTTCCACAGCCTGGATTTGAATGGCCCCGGTCCAGTGTCCGGAAATCATCGGGTTAACTTCTACATCAGCCATGCCATCTTGAGCAACAGTGGTTGTGGGTAGAGTCAGCGCGACGACGAAGAAAAGGAAAAGAAACGCCTTGGAAATCATCGAAGAATAATGATAATCAATAGAAGAAATATGTAACCGGTCAGCCGGATTCGCCAAAACACTACGTCACAATCGTACCAGCAGAGAACGAACGAGCGGGGCTAAATAGTACCGGGACGGACTCAACGTCATCTTGCAGGAGTATTCGATTCATTCGATAGCGCCTGAAAAAGAGCATTGCCAGAAACAGGATGGCTAGAACCATCATAAATCTGCTGTATCGAATTAAAGATGCAATCGGCGCTCGCAACGATATGCCGGAGGCGACCACAAGGCCCGCACCACCGCCAAGAGCAATGCCTCCCAGTACGGTGGAGATCGCGTCGAAGCCGATCCTGCCACCCAATAAAGAACCAATTACCCCACCCAGAACGGCGCCGCAGAGTGCCGTACTAACCAGAAGAGCAAAACTATGAAATATGCGTTGGAGAACCGGAGAAGGCATGACGTCAAGCAATAATAATTGGAGGCCGAATCCAGCGGCGGCGCGAAAAGGCGATAGTCGTCACCGTGTCGCGTACCTGCAGTATAGAAATCGACAGCTGATGAAGCTATCGCTTCACCTGCCTATTTCAATGAATCAGTTTACTGCTTAATCGGCTAGACGAACACCATTGTAGGGGCATGTTTCACATCACATGGAAGAGACATGACATGAGTTGAGTTGAAATTGACATGAGTTGCCCACGCAAACAATCCTTCGTCGACTGTCTCAACAGCGTCATTCGACACATTGAGCGGATCGATAATCTACAAAGCCAGACAATGTCAATTGATCGGAGAACTCGCTAACCCTCTGAAGCCGTCATCAAGCGACAGCACTGCGACCCGTCAGACGCTCAAACAGTCGACCATCAACAGAATAACGGAGCTCGTTCTCATCAAAAGTATCTTCAAGCCTCCAGTCGGTCCGCTGAATCGTTACGCCATCAAACGGTTGATGCAACAATCCCGGGGTTGCCCTGGCGATCGACTCGAACCCTATATCAAGACAATACTCCCGAAGTTCTGGCGAGAAGTGACGACGCATCCCAAACGGATACGAAAAATGCTTCAACTTCTGTCCAAGCGCTTGCTCCAAACGATCACTGCAGATGTATATCTCCTCTTTTGCCCGTTCAAAAGGCAACTCCGACAAGACAAAGTGATTGTGCGAGTGAACTCCAATTGTATGGCCCGCGTCCCGAATCGCACGCACTTCGTTCATCGTAAGTGGCTTCGTTGGCGTGCCTTTGTAATGCAATCGATCCGCATAATATCGTTCGATTTCCGAATCAGTCGCCTGGTCTCGCAGCGGTGCGGTATTGATATAAAACGTACATCGAATTTGGAGCTCATCAAGCAGGGCAAGCGACTCAAACCACTCGAAGTAGTTGTCATCAAAACTGACAAACGCGAGTTTTTCTACTGATGATCGATCACGTCGCTTCCGCGGCAACTTGTTTTTTGCACGACCCGCGGCGAGGTATTCATCAACGTCAACAAATCGATAGCCGAGGCCCTTGATCCGACCGACAAGGTCGACAAGCGCGGGACGCTGAGACGCTTCGACGTTATGAAAGTAGATACCCAGCCGATCCGGCAACCCCCGATTGAGCAGTCTGGAATGAAAACTCCGAATGGCGCTCTGTACAAATTCCTTCATGTTTGCCTTCTATTGACCACTTGCGTTGAGGGCAATAGCACGCTCATACACGTTCATCAATAGCGGATAATTTTCGTCGGCAGTATACTTCGCTTTGTGCTCGGCGAGCACTGTAGTCCGCATCTGTCGCTGCCGATCCGCATCCGCTCCAAATTCGTTCACAACTGAACGGAGGCCTTCCACACTCCCGGGCGGAAACTTGTATCCAGTTCGGCCGTGATCCACGAGCTCGCCGATTGCCCCAATATCCGATACAATCACAGGCGTACCCAATGAGAATGACTCGATGACCACGCGTCCAAACGTTTCGAAGCATTCAGATGGAGCTATCATAACTGCAGATTCACGCAAACGCGCAAACACTTCGTTTGCAGATAGCCGACCGAGCCAGGTAATCCGACTGTTTTCAGCTGCAGCCCTCTCTACCTCTTTAGCCAACGGCCCGTCACCAACGATAACGAGCGGCATCGAGATTGCATCATCAGCCCACGCCTTCAGCAACGTCAGCACACCTTTTTCCTCAGACAACCGACCAACAAAAATCGCGGCACCCGTCTCACCGTTCCCAGGTTCGATGTGGGTCTCAACGAAGTGAGGCTTGACCACAATTCGATCCGGGTCCAGTCCGCCCTCGATGTATTTCTTCTTTGCAAAATCGGTCAGTGCGATGTTGACATCAATCTGCTTGTTCCATGTGTCCATCCGATTGTGGACATACAGCATGGTCGCGACCACGGTTGTCGCAAGGGCACTGCCTCGGTAACACGCATGCTTGACGGCAGGCCATGCATAATCCTTTCCCATGCACTCCTCGCAGACATGTCCGTCGCGCATCAGGATTGACTTCGGGCAGCTAAGCCGATAATTGTGCAGCGTCTGTACGACAGCGGCTCCACCAGATTTCGCAGCGTAATATGCCGATGGAGAAATCAGCGGCATTGTGTTATGGAAATGGACCACGTCCATCTTCTGCTGCTTCAGAAGCCGACCAAGGTCGCGAGTCGTGCGTCTGTTCCAGACAGACTTCGCAGCCACCGAGAACTGGTTCAGCCCCGTGATGACATCGTTGTGGGCTGTGTATCGACGGACAACGTGTCCGCGACTTTCGAGTAGCGAACCCTCAGCTTCAAATACACGGTCTTCGCCGCCAGACTGCTGGTAGTAGTTGTGTACTAGAAGAACGTTGAGCGATCTGCGGGTCATAGCTTGAGGACTGCTGAAACAGCGGCCCGAGGAAATACGGATAACTAACGCCAGGAGTTTGGTCTTCTGACTATCGGAAAACGCCAATTAGACTCGCCGGGTGTCAAAAGCAAACCAATTGTCGGTTCGTCTGTTTGCCACGCACGCCCAATCAATTCAGGACATTGATACCCTGTTCAAAGACAATATCGACCGGTATGCCCTCAGCTGAAAGTCGATTCAGGTCGTCCTGAAGTTCGGAATCGATGATCGCGTACTTCTCGACAAATGAAGCAGCCTCATTCCTATCTCCATTGCCCTGCAACACCAGAATTCGGCGAGACAGTGCGCCCGTGGCGTCTCTCATCTCATTAAAGTTTACTCGATAACGCCCTGATTCGTCACGCGTAAATGCGCCCATTTCTTTAAAAAAATTGAATCGGATCATATTGGCCTTGCCGTGCGCGCTGGAAGCCCCAAATCGAACTGACCTGAAAATGCCGGCGAGAAAGGTAGCATAGTTGTCCATGAGGTCCGTTTCGAGCTCGCCCATCTCTTTGAGACTGGCTACCATGTACAGACCAAGAATATCCGCCTTGCCCTCCTCAATCGCGGAGTAATGTTCCTGCAAGGCCTCTCGAACCGGCACGACGCGTTGGTCGCTGGCTCGTTTACTTACAGCTGCTCTGGCCGCGCCAGGGCGACCGTCATCTTCCGACGATGCTGAAACTAGCGGGACGGTATTCTTCAATCCCAGGCCATGGGCCACTTCATGCAACATCGTGTTTGTAAAAAATGCGTCAAACGTAATGTTGTCCCGTTGCGCCGTAACAATGAGTTCGTCCGCTATCGGTTCGAGAATCTCGTCGAACTTCGCCCGCATTGCATTCTTCAATTGTAACCGGCGAGACCCCTTTGCCAACTGTACTCGTTCATCGTTAGGCAAGTTGATCGCAATCGTTTTTGAGCCGGCGTTTGCATGGCCAGCGACGTAAAGCAGGTCGTAGGCATTCAAGTCTGAATCCGTCCCGGGCTTCTCCGCTTTGTACTGATCGGGGACCGGCAAACCTTCCTGAAGCGCCGGCAGCAATGCCGCATAGCCAGCCAAGCGTTTGCTCCATTCGATGTCTTTGAGTAACACGTACGATTCCGCGCCCGCTTTGTATCCGAACAACTCGTCCTCGTACACCTCAATAGGGCCGATGACCAAATCAATTCTATTGTCCTTCATGTCCATCCACGCGACGTCACTCTCATAGTAATCGTTCGACTCAAGCGCATCAGCACGAAGTTTGAGATAAGCACCAAACTCAGAATCATCCGTCAATTGACTCGCTTCACGGAGGTACTTGGCGGCAGACTCGATCTGCACTTGATAAGCTTCGGAATACGGGACC
>CBDTVC010000103.1:0-8086 GCA_965363925.1 uncultured bacterium
AGTTTGACGGCATCAGCTTGTCCGGTACAGGTGTCTTCGGCGGCGGTGCCACGAACGTCGAGCGCGTCATTATTCGTGGAAATTACGTTGGGACGGATGTCGCGGGTCTTCAAGATTTCGGCAACCTGCGAGGAATCACGCTGACTCGCACATACAAAATCGAAATCGGCGGCGAAACGCCTGCGGAAGGAAACCTCATATCCGGCAATGCCGACGGTGTGTGGCTAAATGGCCGAGCGGATTCGACGCTTCTGATCGGCAACACAATCGGATTGGCGGCCGACGGCACGCCACTACCGAATGAGAACGGCATCGTCATTCGCGACCTCGCGCGGAAGAATCTGGTTCAAGACAATGTCATCGCGGGCAACACAATCACAGGCATCCTTGTGACGAAAGTAAACCTGCGTCCATCTGAGAACCAAATCGATGGCAATACGATTGGCCTTGGAGCAGATGACGAGCAGCGGGGCAACCTCGTCGGAATACACATTGTCGACGCCGTTGATACGGTAGTAAAGAGGAACCTCGTTTCGTCAAACGTAGACCACGGTATTCTGATTGAGGGGACGGAGACGGGAGGGACTTTTGTCATTGAAAACCAGATAGGACTTTCGACCGACGATACGCCGAGGGGGAACGGAGGAAACGGCATCCGAATCGCCAACGGAGCGAAGAGTACCTTGATCGACAGCAATACCATCACGTCAAGCGGTAGTGATGGTATTGTCATACAAGGGCCCGACTCCGGCTTGACGACGATTGCCAACAATAATATCGGCTTTGGTCTTCGGGGGGCCGAGACCGGCAACCATGGGTACGGCGTTGCGCTTCGGCAGTCAAGCACCAACCTCGTCCAGGAGAACGTAATCGTCTGGAATACCGTTGGCGGAGTACTGATCGAAGGCGAGGACTCAATTGACAACTGGCTATTTGGAAATTGGATCGGAACCGACTAATTCAATTCTGAGGCTGGCAATAGTGGAGCCGGCGTTCTCATCGATCTCGGAACGGGCAACAAGATCGGCGGGGAGCTCGATGGCGAAGGCAACTCGATCGCTTACAACGAGAAAGGGGTTGTGATCGATCGGGGTAACAAGAATCCGATCTTCAGAAACAGTATCGTCGCTAACGTACTTGCGGCCATCGATCTCGGTGATGACCTGGAGACGGTAAACGACAGCCTGGACCTCGACGAAGGCGCAAACGACTTTCAGAATTATCCGGAGGTCGTTTCGTACATCGGGACGGGCGATTCGACATTCGTAGAGGGAGTACTTAGCGCGTCACCCTTTCAGAATTATCGTCTGGAATTCTTCGCGGACACAATTGGTACCGACGTGAGAGTCGACGCCATGGCGTTTGTTGGATTCCTCGATATAAGCACGGACCTGGCTGGCGATGCGGAATACCTTTTCAAATACAAGGGCGTTCCTGAGGGTGTCGCAATTACCGCGACCGATGACTTTGGGAATACATCCGAATTCGGACTTGCTCTTGGTGTGATCTTTGGCCCCAACTTGACTACAGGAATTGAGGGAGACTCGCTCGCAACGGTGAACGACGACAAAGAAACACGCGTTACCGTTGCCAATCAAGGAACGGACCTCGTTGAGAGTGTTAGTCTCACCATAGAGTGGACGGACAATCTCAGCTTGAAGTCGCTGGTGAATGACGAAACCGATCTACCTGTTGACTGCCCCGGCAACCCGGCGGTGTGTACGGTGGGGAATATGGAGCCAACGGATTTACTTCGACTCCGAGCAACGTTTACCGGCGATACTGAGGGTTCGTTCGAATTGGCGGCTACTGCAGATGGTGTCGCGAATGCCGTTCCGGTGTCGAGCAACCGGTCACTATTGTTCGGATCGGTCCTGGTCGGCGTCGATGACTTTGCGAGTGGCACTCGTGCGCAACTAGGATTGCCGTATCCGAATCCGTTCGCCTCTTCAACTTCGTTTACGTACAATGTAAACGGGCAAGTAGGAGCGGAACTAGACGTCTACGACATCCTGGGTCGCCGCGTGCATCGCGTACAACTCAACGCGACATTGGGCGAACACGCATACCGTTGGGACGGAGCGGACGATTTCGGGCGACCGGTTGGTGCTGGCCTCTATTTTGTTCGGCTTTCCGACGTTGACGGCCAGGTTTCGCGAACGGTTGTTCGCGCTCAGTAAAGGTGATCGCCGGCGGCCGGGATAATCTCAGAACTATCGTCAAGTCTCCCTAGCCACAATCGCAAGCAACGGCCCATCCTATTCTCTCATCTTCCCCCCTTCCATCTTCCGCGAGCGAAGCGAGCAGCCCTCCTCAGCGCCTAAATGGCACGGCCGGCAGTCCGTCCCGATTGTAAAGATTTGCCTGATCGGGATTGTCCGCCCACGCGTACCGAATTTTCATCGGATTCTTGATCCGTCGATGTGATAACACAACTGTATCGTCGACAATGTTTGCCTGGGCCCACTCGTACCGCCCATCCGCACCCGCAATCTCAAACCCACCAAGGTTGGCACCACGCCTGCCGTTGCCCACGGTCGAGCCGTTGCCAGCCGTCAAACCGCTTCCGACGTGGTCAAACGAAACGATCATTTTCCGGCCATCAACCTGATGATCGCGGTACTGCGGTCCCGAGTAAACAAGGTCTTCGCCAAACGCCATGTGTCGTGCCGCCAGTGCAAGTCGCCGCCCTACGTCTTGCTTGTTACGCGGATGGATATCATTCGGATTGCCGATGTCTGTTGTGATTGCTTGGCCAACATTTGGTAGTGACAACGCGGCCGCTTGGGACTCTCGCAATACGGCCCAGTTGGACTCCATGCCCGGTTCCGATGCAGCGGCCCGATAGTTCGCTAACGACACAAAAAGGAAGGGTGCAGATGGGTTGTTCCAAGCCGTCCGCCAACTAGTAATCAACGATTGAAAGAGTTCGCTGTACTCCATGGCGTCCTTTTCCGAGCCCGCATTAGATTCTCCTTGATACCACAGGAATCCGGTGATCGGATAAGACTGAATCGGATGGATCATCTTGTTATAGAGCAACGTGGGGAGTTGATTTACCCGCGCATTGTTGGTCACGACAATTTTGCCGACCCTGAATTTCCAGTTGCCTGCCAGCGGTACCGAATCTGACCCCGTTTCCAATCGAATGTCTTCCGCATCACCGTAAATGCCGCCTCCGCCAGCGCCGTCCCTTACGCGAACAACAATTGTGTTAGTACCCGGCTGAAGCACGCCTGGCGACAACTTGTACGAGCGCGTCGTCGTATAACCCGACGTTTCACCAACCAGCGATCCATTGATCCAGGTCATGTCATCGTCGTCGATCTCGCTCAAGTGTAGAATTGACTCACGACCGGTCGCTTGCTTGGCGGTGAGTTCAATTATTCGTCGATACCACGCAACGCCGTCGAGCCTTGCGTAGCCCACCGATTCCCACGGCGCCGGAACTTCGATGTTGCGCCAGAGAGACATGTCCAGATTTTGCGCGGCCCACACCGCTACTCCATCCTTTAATCCCGGGTCATCCGTGAGAGAAGCGTCGAATTTCTGCTGAAACTCACGCCTGAGCTGTGCCGCTTCACGTTCATTGTTTTCAAGTGTCGCGGCAAGTGCATTCGTATCCATGCCGAGTACTTCTCCGGACATCCATGGCTCGATCCGGCTACCGCCCCACGACGTATGCACCAAACCAATGGGAACGTCGATTGTCTTGCGGAGCTCACGGGCAAAGAAGTATCCAACAGCAGTAAAATTGCCAACGTGGTCCGGGTCAGCCACTGTCCATTCGCCGGCTGCCAAGACAGGATCCGGCTGTTTGGCGGACGAGTGAGGAATGTAGAATTGCCGGATCAGCGGATCGTTTGCGGATCGGATTTCGTTTTCGGCATCATTCGACTTTTGCACAGTCCATTCCATGTTCGATTGCCCCGACGCGACCCAGACGTCGCCGAACCAGACGTCACGCACGTGTAGTGTTTGTCCGCCAGTACCTATCGTGAGGGCGTGCGGCCCTCCAGCCTGATGCGCCGGGATCTCACCTTGCCAAAAACCATCGTCATCCGCCGTGACGACCTGCACTGCGTCGTCGAAAACAATTCGGACGGAGGCACCGATCGGAGCTGAACCCCAGATTGGAACAATCACGTCGCGCTGAGCGACCATCCCATCCGAGAAAAGGTGAGAAACGGTGAATGGAATTGATGTTGGTTCGGTTGCTCGACCGGCTGCAAACGAAAGGCAAACAGCCAGGAGGAGGGACGGGAAAGCGAATTTCATTGGGTGCCGACAGTCTGGAGGAAAGGGGATAGAGGATGGGAAGATGGGAGGAGGAGATGGGAAGATTGTTTGGTCGACTTAATCTGCGCGTGTCGATCGGCGGAGACGGTCAGGAAAGCTACGATCCGCTACTCATCAAGGGGTACCGTTGTCGTTTTTCGCAGGACCAAACTGCCAACCGCTGAAGCTTCCGCTTATCCTCTCCTCCTCCAATCCTCTCATCTTCCGCTTCTTCTTCTTCTGCTTTCAAACATCCGCCGTGTACACTCGACCAAACCGATCAACCGCCTCAACCTTCACCGAAGCACCCTCGGCTACCGGTGCGTAAAACAAGTGATCCGTCATCATCGGCTCCACCCACGTCCGCCTTGGCGGTAACTCCGGTCCCGTGTGCAATTCAACCGAAAGTGGATCACGCCCCGTTCGTCGGGACATTTCGCCTTTGCGCTCTCCGTTCTCATACCAGAAAACCTTCCACTCGGGATCCCAGTCCCAGACATTCGCTACGACCTCATTGGCTGCAGCAGGATCTGCACCGCGAGCGTACACCCGGAGCTGATGGTCGGCTGGCTTCCCAGTCGACTTGTAACGCCACTGTAGTTCGCTTCCTTTTGCCTCAAACACCCCGTAACCGGACGGAGCGCCGTCGTGGCAGATTGGTCCGCTCCACCAGGCACCACACGCAGCGCCAAGCACGTGCTCATGGGTGCCATGCTCAAACACATGTTCCTGCTCATGCGTATGCCCCGAAACAATGTGCGACTCAAACGGCTCAAGCAGCTTATAAAACGCTTCGCGGTTTGTGACCGAAGTCGACGGACTCGGCTTGCCTTCATTCCTGCGAATGTATTGAGTACACAGTACCGGGATGTGATTAAAGACGACCACCGTTCGTCCAGGTTCTATGCGGGCGAGGTCTTGTTCAAACCAGTTGAGCTGCGTTTCGTCTAGATATCCGAGGTAAGCACCGCCGTACCAGAAAACATTGTCGAGAACAACGTAGTGGATTTCGCCGCGATCAAACGAGTAGTACGTCGGGCCAAAGTGTTTGCGAAACGTTTTGGTGGACTCGCCGTCAACCATCGCCTCGTAATTCATGTCATGGTTGCCGACCACTTGAAAGAACGGAATGCCCATCCGCGAAACAGCCCGTTCATATTCCGGATACATCGATAAATCGTCAAACATCAAGTCGCCGCAACCAACTCCGAACAGCGGCACGCTTCCAAGTGCAGCAATCGTTTCAGTTGCATCCGGAATCGTCTCGGCATGAAAGAGGCCCATCTCGTAATCGTTCTGCGTCTGCGGATCTGCCAGGACGACAAACGCATGGTCGCCATCCGAACCCGCCAGCGGCGCTAATTCGAACGTCGCCTTCATGTCTCCTTTCGCGTTCGGAACGATCGGCATAAACATGCCGGCAGTACCGGGTTGTTGCATCGGGACCTGATATCCGGCGGGCACGGATATGTACACGAACTCCCGTCTTCCACCGGAAATAAGTGTGAACGATCCGTCTCGACCTGTCGAGACGATGGTCTCACCATCGGTTACGGCAACGTTTGGAAGACCGCGACGGCCGGCTCGAACCACACCGCGGATGCGGACTGGTGCATTCGGCAACTGCGGAATGCGCGGAAGAGGATCGTACGGACTTCCGGATGCCCCCCACGGAAGTACAAGTGCAGCCGAACCCAAGGCAGCATTACGGATGAAGCGGCGGCGGGAAGGCGTCAGTTTATTCATGATTGGTCGATGGTCAACTCGGTTGTTCGTTATCCGACCAAATTGAGGCTATCCATCGAGATCTGCAAGTTCTGTTTGTGTTACGAACAAGCGAAGTGATTGTACACTCGATCAAGCGCGGCAAGCTCAAAAGAGGTCCTCATCGACATTTGGACAAACGGACTCGCGTTTTGACATCAATTCTCCAGGCATCGATGCTGCTGCCATTTTCCGTTGTGGCTAGTTCTCCTCGACTATACTTCCGCCCAAAGAAGTCCACGCAGCGCTGACAAAACGCTCTGCGTTGACAAATCCACCACCCCAGCCAGCATCGTATTGGCGAGTTGGGTTCATGGCAAGGGCTTCATCCAGAGTCTTTCCATCGGCAATCAGTGCCTTGACGGACAGTCTTACATCAACTAACATCGAACGATAGGTCTGTAACTCCGTTGGGTTCGAAAGTGCGCCATGCCCGGGAATGATGAGCGTCTCGGCATTGCTGATCGAGAGCGCATAATCAGCTGCTTCAATAACGCCGTCGATGTCTCCACCCGAACTAACATCGATGTACGGATAACGGCCCGCAAAGTATGTGTCACCCATGTGGATGACGTTTGCCTCTTCGAAGTAAACAATCGCGTCACCATCCGTGTGGGCAGGAGCGACGTGATGGATCTTTGTTGTTTGTCCGTTCCAGTGAAACGTTGCGTCGTGTGAGAACGTGATTACGGGCAACGCCGCCGGAGATGCGCCATCAGCAGCTGCTAGTTGAGCGGCTTGCATTCGGTCTCGCACCTTGTCATGTGCGACGACAATAGCACCTGCCGCATTGAAGTTGGCGTTGCCACCGGTATGGTCACCGTGATGATGTGTGTTGACCACAAACTTCACGGGCTGGTCCGAAACGGTTGCAATGGCGGCAACGATTTTATCCGACAGTTCGGCAAACTGATCGTCAATAATCAGCGGCCCATCGGATCCCACCGACAAGCCAATGTTTCCACCACGGCCGGTCAGCATAAACACGTCGTCGCGCACATTGTCGACAACAATCTGCACCTCGTTCTCCTGCGCATTCGCGGGTTGAAAGAACAAAAGGCTCGCTGCGAGTGCAGCAGCAAAGGTTGGGAGGTAAATTGAGTGACGTCGAGTAGTGCTCATGGGAACGCGTTTAGTTAGCTGGCGAGTAGCCGAGTCCGAGTTTCCTGTCAGAATCGGTGCAGAGGGAAGGCAAACGATGTTGTTGATCATGTTCGTGTTCGGGGGCGACGACACGGTGTCATAATGTACTAACGTTCACATGGAATTGGGTCGGAACTATCCTTTCCGTCCATCAGCGAACACCGGGATCATTCAGAATCGATGGGATTGCCCGCAACTCGCGGCGCGAGCGTCCGTCTGCCGTTGTACATCACTTGTCAAGATCCGGTAACGACAATGTTTGGCTCCTTAGTTGGCGACGCGGTTGGACTTGTCCACCTCGTTTTTTCCGTCAGTGCAGTTGTTACTGGCACAATGGTCTTGGTGGCAAAGAAAGGCACCGCGCGGCACAAGCTTGTCGGTCGCGTATATGGCGTCAGCATGTTGGGCGTGATTGTTACTGCGTTTATGATTTACCGTTTGTTCGGTGGGATCGGTGTTTTCCACATAACGGCGCTGATTAGTTTTGCTACGCTACTCGCGGGAATGCTTCCAGTCTTGTTTTTTCGCAGCAACGCTAAGTGGGTCGCTCGGCACTCCGGCTTTATGTATTGGTCGGTTATGGGGCTCTACGGTGCCTTTGTTGCAGAAGTGATGGTCCGCATTCCCGATTCTCCGTTCTTCGGAATGGTAGGTTTTGCAGTCGGAGCTGTTATGCTGGTCGGTGGGATAGCCTTCGGATATTACAAGGACAGCTGGGCCGGGATCAGTACCTAACCAGCTGTCCGTGCGCACTACACTTGCTCGGCCAGTCCAAGCGGATATACAGTTTCGAAACCATACCCGAATAGAACTTGATGAACGGCGACGCGCCAAGGCAGATTAAATTGCCTCGATGCGATTGCAGCGACGCGATTAAGCGCACAGGTGCGTCGCTTTCGAC
>CBDTVC010000104.1:0-8070 GCA_965363925.1 uncultured bacterium
CGAGCCCATCGCGAAGACCCGTACCACCAAGTTGTAGCACTCAAGCTGATACGTTCAGGCATCGTTTCCAGCGAAACCTCATCGCGGTTTCGCACCGAGCAACAGGTTCTGGCTCAGTTGGTCCATCCGAACATCACGCAACTCCTGGATGGTGGGATTACCGCGGATGGCCGGCCCTATCTCGTGATGCCTTTTGTCGAAGGTGTTCCAATAACAACGTATTGTGACGAGCATCGTCTATCCGTTGACCAGCGCCTTGACCTGTTCCGGACCGTTTGTGACGCCGTTCAGCACGCTCACCAAAACCTGATCGTGCATCGCGACCTGAAGCCATCCAATATTCTCGTCACAGAGGAGGGCGATGTTACGCTGCTTGACTTCGGTATTGCAAAGTTGCTGGATCCACAACTTGTTGGTGGCGTTGTGGACGACACCGTGTCGCAAATTCGACTCATGACGCCTGAATACGCTGCGCCCGAGCAGGTTCGTGGTGAGGCGATAACGACGGCAACCGATGTGTACGCGCTGGGCGTCTTGCTGTACGAACTGCTCGCCGGTCAACGGCCGTACGAGTTGAAGAGCCGCCTGCAGCAAGAAATTGACCGCGTCATCTGTGAAGAAGAACCTGTACGACCAAGCACCGTTGTCTCGCGTTCGTCTGCGACCGGCACCGCGCGAGGAACCGCATCGAGCCGACTCCGCCGGACGCTCGAAGGTGATCTCGACAATATCGTAATGATGGCCCTCAGGAAAGAACCTGAACGTCGGTATGTCTCTTCCGATCAGTTAGCGTCGGATATCGACCGCTATCAAAAAGGCCACACGGTTTCTGCGCGGAAGGACACGGCTGTGTACCGAATTTCGAAATTTGTCCGGCGCAATCGCGCTGCCGTTTTCGCTGGATGTGCCCTTCTGATTTTGTCACTCGCTTACGCCGCGACGATTGCTCGCCAAACAGTTGTTATTGCGGATGAACGAGACCGGGCGCAATTGCAAGCGGAAAAATCGGAAGAGCTTACCCAGTTCTTGTTGGGCATTTTTGATGCCGCTGATCCAAACAATGCGCAGGGCGAAGAAATCTCCGCTCGGGAGTTACTGGATCGTGCAGTCGAAGGAATTGACGAAGACCTGGCGGATCAGGATGAACTGCGCGGCCACGTGCTGCAGGAGATGGGACGCGTTTATCGGCGGATGGGAGTGCTCGACGAGAGCAAGCGGCTACTTGAACAATCGCTCAGCCTTCGGAAGCAATTACATGGCGAGCATCACGAAGACGTTGCCGCGAGCACTGTTAGGCTCGCTGAGACCTTGACAGATGTGGGTGATCTCTCGCGTGCAGATTCGTTGCTAAGTGTCGGCTTGGCGATCCAACGTAGCATTTTGGGTAGCGAGCACATTTCGGTCGGGATCACGCTTAACGATATCGGTGTGCTGAAGTACTACACCGGCGACCTTGAGGAGGCGGACGCCGCATTCACTGAATCGCTCCAGATCAAGAAGAAGGAGATCGAAGGAGATGATGTCAAGCTGGTTTCCGCACTGAGTGCCCTTGGCGTCATCAAGCTCGGCAAAAAGGACCTGGTGCTTGCGGAGTCGCTACTAGTCGAAGCCGTTGACATGGCGGACCGATTGGGCATTCGTAAAGACATGACAGCCACAGCGGCGAGGTCCAACCTTGCAAATCTCTACCTACGCCGCAAGGAGTGGGATCGGGCGATTCCGATCGCGCGCGAGGTCTTGGCAATTCGTCGCGAGGTTTTCGGAAATGAACATCAGAGTGTTGCGACTAGTCTAAATAATCTTGCCACGATGTTGGGTCAATCTGGAAGCAGTACGGAAGCTGAACCACTAATGCGGGAAGCCGTGGGGATTCAGCGAAAGATAGGGGGGCCGCTAGTTGGCCGGGCGTTGGCCGGTTTGGCGGTAATTCTTCTTAGACAAGAGCGATATCCAGAAGCCGAGGCCGCTTTCGTGGAGGGTCTCGAAATATTGACGAAGGAGTTGGGCCCGGATAACAGACAAGTCAAGATCCATCACCGCAAGATGGCGAACCTTTACAAGGAGTGGGGTAAGCCTGATCTCGAAGGGCGACACCGGGATCTGGGCGCCGGTTAGAAACGAATGTCCACCTTTGCTCTCAAAACAGGACTACCCGCCCCGTTTATCGACGGGCCAGTGTCATGGTTTTGGACACACTCGTTGCGCCGGCTTGAAGGCGAAGAATGTAGAGTCCTTGCGGACGCTCAGAACCATCAAATGTAATTGAGTGCTGTCCTGCAGGCTGAAACCCGTCGAAGAGGTGAGCGACTCGGCGACCCATCGTATCAAAAACATCTATCGTTACGTGATCCACGGGATTCTCTAGCTGGTACTCGATCGAGGTGGCACGGTCAAAAGGGTTCGGATAGTTGGACTCCACGAGAATTGGCTCGGGCACTTCGGTCGTGGCCACAGAGGAGGGTCCGGCGGTGTATGAAATTTTGATTAGCTTTTTCTGATACGACAGCGCGTAGAGACTGCCGTCGTGTGCGACTCCGCCGTCGACAAGGTTCGCGTATCCGGTTCCAAACGAATGGACCTGATAGGCGGCCTCTCCGTCACCGGTGACGTATTTCAATTCGCTATCAAAAAAGTCAGCGAAAAAATAGGCACCGTCAAATTCGGGCGGAAAACTAACGTTGTCGGGCACGGCCGTTGGGCGATAAACTGCGATAGCCGTAACTGAACGGCCTCTTGCGGACTGTGCGTAGGAGTGGATCGGAAAGGTTGGCTCCGGTGGAATCAGGTCGACGTACTCTCGAAAGAAACCATCGCCCTCGTAATGCGGGTATCCGAAGTTTTCTCCCCCGGACGAGACGTTGAGTTCCTGAAAAAGATCAGTCCCAACATCCGCAATAAAGAGCTCGTCTGTCTCTGAGTCAATTGAGAAACGGAAGGGATTTCGAAGGCCAATTGCAAAGATCTCCTCGCGCATTCCTTCAGGTTCGTCCGGAAACACGGGATTGTCAACGGGAATACTACCGTCACGATTTATGCGAAGAATTTTGCCGTTCACGTTTGTGAGACTTTGAATAAAATCCGTTTGCCCATCGTCACCGTGGCTGACGTAAAGCGTCTTGTCGTTGCCGAAGCGGAGTGTGCCGCCGTTGTGGGCATGGTACACGTTGTCTAATACCAGCAACGGTTTGATTGATGCCGCGTCAATCGTCAAGTTGTTTGAACTGGGGTCGTTGAGGTCCCCCTGGACGGTGAAGCGCGAAATCTGATTGGTGCTGTCCTGCGTGGTGTGGAAAAGGTACACGTAGTTGGAATCCGGGAAATCCGGATCAACAGCAATGCCGAGCAGCCCTTGTTCGGACGAGGTGGTGAGACTGTCGACGACGAAGATTGGCTCAGGTTTTACAACTCCGTCGACAACAATGTCGACAAACCCATTTTGATGGTGGGCGACGAATATGCGCCCATCCGGCAGGAGTGCAAAACCAACGGTTGCGCGGGTAAAGGCATCTTCGACTACCGTAACAGTAAACCCCTCTGGCGCGGTTTGGCCGTTTGCGAGTTGCGTGCTGCCATTGATCAGGATTACCGACAAAGCAAGTAGAGAAAACCAAGCATTGCGTACTTGTCGATGCACTGTGGCTCTATTGCTAATCTTGTGAATCATTGTTTGTTCTTACTGATAAAGATTCGAAGCTTTCCCCGTCGGGGTGAACAGGTTTTACTACAAAGTTGTATTAAGTCTCATCGGGGTGCTATTAGTAGCTTGTCAGCAGGGGAAAGAGGGATCGCTTTCCCCGGGGCATAAAAGAGTCTAGTCGTTTCCAGTCACTGTCGCTGGCAGCTGTCTCATCTCGGAGAGGCTCAATCCGCATCCGCTACGTATCCTTCGCTTCTGTACGTCGCATCGTTCGCCATACTCATGCCCGAATCAGGCGAAGTGGCTTCGACTTTGGGACACGAATCAGTTCACCTTCAACCTCCATGTGGAGTCTCACAGTAGTAGTATACCACGTCAGAGAGCCCAATTCCTTCTTGTCTTGGGGCCCCAGTGTTTCACCGACTATCTCCGGCAGACGTTGCGCTTCTATTCCCGGATCGTTCTTAGGAACAGTCCTCAACAAGGCATCGCGGACAACCAGATACTTCCAAAGATGAATGGATGTAGGTTTGGAGCCGGATGCAGGCGTGTAACATACTATCCGTTCGTAGTCCATGGTGTCAAGTGGCGATGTGGCGATGTAGTCTGCCTATGGCCGGAGAACGCACTCGTTCGTTAGAGTAGTCGCCGCGCCTTGAGCTCCAAGTACGCATTAATCGTATTCACCGTCAAGTCCCTCGGCGCTGCCAACACGGCGTGAATGCCGTATCGCTTCAACTCCGCCACAATTTCCCGCTTCTCTTTCGCGAACTGTTCTGAAATCGTCTTTATATATACGTCTTCGACGGTATTTGGCTGGGACGAGAGGCGTGCTTCCAATTCGGTGTTTTCGAAGATTACCACAACGACCAAGTGCCTCTTCGCCATCGATCGGAGGTAGGGCAGCTGTCGCCGGAGCGACGTCCGCGTTTCAAAATTCGTGAATAGCAGCAGCAGACTTCGAGTTTTGATTCGCCGACCGACCTCGGCAAATAGGCGCTCAAAACTCGATTCCTTGAAGTTTGTCTCCTGTTTGTAAAGCGACTCCATGATCCGCCCCATCTGGTCGCTTTGTTTCGAGGCGGGAATCATCGAATGAATCGAATCGGAAAACGTAAGCAGCCCCGCCTTGTCTTCTTTGAGTATGGAAACGTTCGAGAGGGCAAGAGCCGCGTTAATCGAGTAGTCCAGGAGTGTCAATCCATCAAACGGCATTTTCATGACGCGGCCCATGTCAATCAAACAGTAGACCTGCTGTGACCGCTCATCTTGATACTGGTTAACCATCAATTTGCGGTTCCGCGATGTCGCCTTCCAGTTAACAGTCCGATAATCATCACCCTGGACATACTCTCGGATCTGATCAAATTCCATGGTGTGACCGAGTCGGCGAACCTGCTTTACTCCGATTTCTGTCAGCCGATCGGAGATCGCGTACAACGCATACTTCCGCATTTGTACGTAAGACGGATACACCGGGATGTCAGCAGCTTCGTCGAACTGGTAGCGCCGCTGAACAAAGCCGATTGGACTCTCTGCAAAAATGTTAACCGCTCCAAACCTAAACTCCCCGCGGGTCGTGGGGCGGAGAGAATACGTTGCAGTTGCTTCGCCGCCAGATGCCAGCGGGAGATCAATTCGTTTGTCACGAATCTGAAATTGCTTCGGTAGTTCGTCAATGACTGAGAGTCTGCCCTTAAACCGATACTGATTCTCAATATTGATACTGATGTCGTTTAAGTCGCCGTTCGACAATCGGCGCGGGGTTTCGCGTTTGGCAAAGATCCCATCCGCACCAAAAACCATTACAAGGTCAGCCAGAACGAGGCCGACGAGAGCCACAAAGGCGAGACGCGCGACGGGAAGGACCCAGCCGAAAAAGAACGCCGCAACAAACAAAACGACAACTAGTGCGATGCACCAGAATAGCCTTGGAGCCAGATACAGCGCTTTGAGTTTTTGGAACATCAGTGCGCTACCGTGGGACTTCGATCTGTTCGACAACTGCCTTGATCACGTCTTGTGGACGCATACCCTCCATCTCGGATTCGGGCGTCAACAGGATCCGATGGCTCAAGACAGCGGACGTCACGTCGCGAATATCTTCAGGCGTAATAAAGTCTCGTCCCGACAAGGCTGCCATCGCTTTCGAAGCCGTCAAGATTCCAAGTGATGCGCGCGGCGAACCGCCCACGTACAATGCACTGTGGTCTCGCGTCCCGTGTACAATTTGGCTGATATATCGCATCAGGGGGCCGTCAACATGTACGGCCGCTGCTTTCTTCTGAAGCTCGAGAAGATCAGCGCCATCAAGTACGGGCTCAATAACGGACGGATCGTTTACGTCAAGGCGCCCATGAAAATCAGCGAGCATCTGCGTCTCCTCATCAAGGGTTGGGTACGGCACAACGATCTTCATCAGAAAACGATCAAGTTGGGCTTCCGGAAGCCGGTAGGTTCCTTCATGCTCAATCGGGTTCATTGTGGCAAGGACCACGAAGGGCGGCGGCAGCTTGTAGGTGTTGCCATCAACCGTTACCTGCGTTTCCTCCATCACCTCAAAAAGTGCCGCCTGCGTCTTGGCCGGAGCCCTGTTGATCTCGTCTACCAGCACAACGTTTGCGAAGATCGGTCCCTGCTTAAATTCGAATTCGGATTGTTGAAGATTGAAGACCGACGTACCAATGATGTCGGAGGGCATCAAATCTGGTGTAAACTGAATCCTCGAAAATTCGATAGACAGAGATCGGGCAAGCAGTTTCGCCGTCATCGTTTTTGCTACACCCGGTACTCCTTCGATGAGCACATGCCCACGGGCGAGGAGCGCGACCATCAGAAGATCAATCATCTTGTCCTGCCCGACAATGATCCGATGTATCTGTTCGCGGATACGGTCCGTTGCCTCTTTTACACCACTCAGATCAATTCGCTGGGGAAGGTTTGAGGGTCCGGTTTCCATTTGATCGTCGGCTTGTGTCATGTGAATGAGTCGCGACTATCGGCGCGCCAAGGCATAAAATTCATCTATCGGCTTGCTGAGACGTAGTAAATCGTCTCCCTTCATGTTTCGCAGAGTCCTGGAGTGTTCGATTGCCTCGGTCACCTGCTCTACCAGTTCGGGCGAAACCCCCGCGCGTGAAGCAATCCGCGACTTGGTTTTTTCGTCAAGTGGATCGTAGTCAGCGCTTCCTTCTTTTGATACTGAAGCACTTGGCGAGTTGCTCGAGTGGCCGGGTTCGAACAAATGCCCTTCGATTCGAAGGTGCGTCCGAATGTACTCGCCGAAGTGAGCAATCTTTTTCTCTGACAGATCTTTGTGATTGGCGCGTTGGAAATACAACCTTCCGATGGAGTCAACAAACTCTAATGTTGCGTTTGCATGTGGTGTCACGACGGGAATGATTCTTTGCCGTCGCTTGGCTCGAAAAATAATAAAGAGCGTCCCGCTTGCCAGGATGATAAACCATGCCCATTTCAAAGGTGGGGTAGAAAGCACAAAACGCAAGGGCGTACTGGAGGCTTGTCCGCGACCTGGAATGTAATTTGAATTCCAGATTGTGGCCCCATCTGGGAGATGCGATAGCGCGGCGAAGGTCCAACCAGCGACCGTTGAATCGATAACCGCAAAATTCGTGAAGGCGTACGGCGTCGAAGATAGATAGAATGCCCCGTCGCCGTGATCAACACGGATCAGATTGGCGTGCGGCTGATCTGAAGAATTGAGGTTTGCGATTACGGTCGTCCGCAACGTGTCCACGGAGCTGAAGTACCAGCCGGATAGTCGTTCGGGTATGTTGAACGAAAGGCCATTAAGTCCAGGATTTGCAAATGTTACGCGCCGAGTTGCTTCAGCGTTCGAGGCCTTTGTGTTGGCCGCTTCAGTGCTTTCGGCATTAATGTTTTCGGCTTCAGTATTCGCGGCTTCCGTGTTCGCGCCGACAGCCAGACTGTCTGGGGAATCACTCGCATCAGCAGGTAGATCTTCTGCCGACTGAGAAACAATACTGTACGAGGTGGTCGTCTGTATGTTGAGGGAATCAGCCAGGGGCCCACTGAATCGCTCCCCTGCGAGAAAGACGTGACCTCCGCGGTTGACAAAATCAAATAGAAGGGTGGCATCATATTCGTCAATGGAAAAGTTAACACCGACGCCTTCCCGCGCGAGTGTTCCGTTTACAATAAGTAGATTCGTTGGCTCGGGAAACGGACTATCGGGTTGCCCAAGAATAGAAGAAAGCGGCCGGTCGGTCGTAAGAACGACCTCACCCGGAAAGACTTTTTCGAGCAACTCGGTGACGAGAAATGTGCCGTAGGGGATCGTGTCCGTGGGCTTAAATGTGGCCGTCCAGTTTACCGGCTTTGGCGCACCGTACTCGGCGATTCCGTACAAAATCGTTAACGCAACGAGAATGATGATATGTCGCCGGTTACGC
>CBDTVC010000105.1:0-8041 GCA_965363925.1 uncultured bacterium
CCAGCCGCCGCGATGTGGTTGTCTTTCACCATAATCATGTCATAAAGACCGATCCGGTGATTGACGCCGCCACCCTGTAACACGGCCCATTTGTCGAGTAGTCGTAGGCCTGGCACTGTTTTGCGCGTATCCAGAATCCGAGCCTTGTGATCGCCACATGCTGCCACCATTGCAGCCGTCGAAGTCGAAATACCGCTCATCCGCTGCATCAGATTTAAGGCAAGACGCTCGCCAATCAGAATCCCGGCGGCCGGACCCGATACTGTCGCGACAATCTGTCCTGATGCTGCACGTTCGCCGTCGCCGACGGTCCACGCACATGTAATACGCGGATCTACCAGCTCAAAGACGCGATCTACCACGAACGAGCCAGCCAACACACCGACTGCCTTCGCGCGGAAAACACCACGCGCCATCGTCGTCGCGGAAATGGTCGCCGCAGTCGTGACATCTCCTGAGCCAATGTCTTCGTCCAGCCACAACTTAATCGAGGCATCAAGTTGCTCGACGGTCAAATAGGGAGGGAGAGGAAACATGTCTAGCTCAAGTGCTGGTCAAACGCGTCAAGCAGAATCTTTGGCGCGCGGGTTGGTCGTCCTGTTTCCCGATTGATGAAGCACAATGTGACGTGACCCGTTAAAAGTTGATCACCGTTACTCTCCCGGTGAACTTCGTAACGAATTTTGACGGATGCCCCTGGTTTCTGGTCATCAAATATCGTGTTCACGACGACAACATCATCGTACCGGGCGGGACTGAAGTATCGAACCGCGAGGTCGACAACCGGCATCATTATCCCGAGCTCTTCGATTCGCTTGTACGGCAACCCGATATCTCTGAGTGCTTCGGTACGGGCTTCTTCGAGATAGTCGATGTAGTGTGTGTGATAGACAACGCCCATCGGATCGCACTCGCGATACCGTACTCGGTGCCGATATTCAAACTGCTGCATGCTGTTACGACCAGACCTGCTGAAGAACCAAAGGTAGTCGACTAATAGGTCGGAGTATGGTGAGCCTGGCCGTTGGACACGGTTTCGAAAGCACCCATCTTGTCAAATTTTTCAATCCGGCTATCGACAAGCTCGGTCGGAGAAAGCAAAACAAGCGCGTCTAACGCCTGGGCTATAACACGACCCACCGTTGCGATCGTCTGGTCAGGATTGCGATGTGCCCCGCCGATCGGTTCCGGGACAATCTCATCAATGATGCCGACTTTCTTCAAGTCCGGAGCCGTGAGCTTCAATGCCCTCGCCGCATCCTCCTTGTAGTCCCAAGAACGCCACAATATTGATGAACAACTTTCCGGAGAAATGACCGAGTACCAGGCATTTTCCAACATAAGAATCCGGTCGCCGACGCCGATTCCAAGTGCTCCTCCAGACGCTCCTTCTCCGATCACGACAACGACGATCGGGACTTTAAGTCTGGACATTTCGAGTAGATTTCTGGCGATCGCTTCAGCCTGTCCGCGTTCCTCTGCCTCGAGGCCCGGGAAGGCGCCAGTTGTGTCGAGCAATGTCACAACTGGCTTGCCAAATTTCTCAGCCATCTTCATCAGGCGGAGCGCCTTGCGATACCCTTCGGGATTCGGCATTCCAAAACGACGCAACTTTCGGGCCTTAGTGTCGCGTCCTTTCTGGTGACCGATGAGCATGAGCGACCGATCAACAGACCCGAATTGCGAACCCCTGAACGTCCCGATGCCACCGACAATCGCGGGGTCATCGTAGAACAATCTGTCGCCGTGCAGCTCGTTGAAATCTTGCATCAACAGCTCGATGTAGTCGAGCGTGTACGGTCGCAGTGGATGCCGGGCAATCTGGACTCGCTGCCAGCGCGTTAGATTGCGATAGATCGAGAGCCTCAGCTCATTGACGCGTTCCTCCAGGTGAGTTATCTGGTCGGATAAATCAATTTCAACCGAGTCGGAATTGATGCGTCGCATCTCGGCCAGCCGTTTCTCCAGCTCAGCCAGCGGTTTCTCGAAATCGAGGAGATACGGCTCCTTCTGTTTGGCCATAATTAGTGCGTTGACATTCGGCGACCGGGAAACTGCGGACCTTGAACAACCCCGCAGTCAGCATGCTGCCGACGAGAATTTAGTTTTTCCTATTCTGCCACTTCAGATGACTCGGATCCACAATCGCCGAGCGTTACCCTTTGGGGAGTAAAATCCTTTATTCAGTGCTGATCTTCATCGGTCAGCTTTTCTGGGAGACTGAAAAAATGCGAGGAAAGTTGCAGCAAACACGCCCGGTTCAAAGTCTCCCGCCTCAATGGCCCCATTTTCTCAGACGCATGGTTCATAGACGCATCGTTCACAGGCACATGTTTCAAAGAGACATGTGCCAAAGCGACACAGCCCAAGGGGCCATCCCTCAAAATACGAGGATTTACCCCTTCTTGTTGGTTTCATTTGCCGTTTGCCTTCTCGCATCAGACGCAATCGGTCAAATTGAGAACCAGAACCACAAATTCTGGAAATTGGCCGGCTCCGACGGCATCACATGGAATCTCCTTTCAGAGCCTAAGTTACCGCATTCTGATAACATAGAGATGAGCGGCAGGCGCGTTGCAGCGATCATTTCGTACGAGGTTGACACAACGCGCACGGTGACGATTAGCAGGGACGTCATCTATCCGCAGCTCCGTACTCGGATCAAATCATCCGCAAATAGATGGGCGAAGTATCGTGCCTACCTCAGGTACGAATACACCGACGATCTCTTGCCGACAATTATAGTTGGTGATCGTACCTATGAAATCGGCGCGCTTGACTCGGTCCACATTGACGGCATGATACACTTTGATCATGCAGCCCGCCAGGGCCTCACTGTGCGACGAACACTCTTTCCGTCGATGACGGATAGACTTTTTATTGAGACCTGGCGTTTGACAAATGTTTCGAATGAAGCGAAGTATGTCGATGTCGGTTCGACCGAATTGATTCAGCGGGAGCTCGGCGATAATGGTGCGTTCGTGCGCAGGGTTTCTGTGGACAAGACCGGTCCGTTTGTCGTGGAGCCGGGCGAGTCGCTTGAGTTTGCCATTCGCTTTTCGGCTGAGCTGAATGACGAAGGGCCGGTCCGACAAACATCAGGGGAGGCACTGTCGAGCCGTCGTAGCTTTCTGAACGAGATTGAGAAAAATCTCGTATTAGATTCGCCGGATTCAGTGCTTAACACGCTTTTTCGTTTTTCAAAAATCCGCACTGCGGAAAGCATTTACGAAACCGCGATGGGCCTCGTTCACTCTCCGGGTGGTGGTCGTTACTATGCCGGTGTTTGGGCTAACGACCAGGCGGAGTACAGCGGACCGTTCTTTCCGTATCTCGGATATGACACCGGCAATGTCGCGGCGCTGAATGCCTACCGGCAATTCTTGAATAACATTCCAGAGGGTGATGGCAACTTCTGGTCCTCGTTCGAAATGGAAGGCACCGTAACCTGCTGCGGTGGTGACAGAGGTGATGCAGCGATGATCGCGTTCGGTGCGAGTCAGTATGCGTTGGCCAGTGGGAGTAAAGAGGAAGCCGAAGAGATTTGGCCACTCATCGAATGGTCGCTCGATTATTCCGATCGGCACAAGAATGTAGAGGGCGTAATCACTTCCGACTCTGACGAGATGGAGGGGCGAATAGCGACCGGCGGTGCCAATCTGGCGACATCATCCCTTTATCTCGGTGCTTTGCAGCAGTCTGTGTACTTGGCCAGAGCACTCGGTAAAAGAAGATCTGTTCGGCGGATGTATGAACGCCGGGCCGCGGATTTGCGTGTCGCAATCGAAAAGTACTTCGGGGCCACGATTGACGGACTTGAAACGTATCAGTACTTCGATGGACATCCGTACCTGCGGCATTGGATCTCATTGCCTTTGGTCATGGGGATTGATACGCGGAAAGAGGGGACGCTCGACGCTTTGTTCACAAAGCTCTGGACGGATAACGGCGTAAAGGTTGAGCACAACCCGACTTTACCGGAGCCTGATCTTTTCTGGGATCGCGGGACGTTGTATGCCTTCCGCGGTGCCTTCAAAGCAGGTGCGGCCAATCGGGCTCTTGAAAAATTGAAGGCCTATTCCGCAACCAGGCTGCTCGGTTTTCACGTGCCTTACGTCGTCGAAGCATGGCCGGAAGGCAACATGGCGCATTTGTCGGCGGAAAGTGCACTTTACTCGCGGATCTTTACGGAGGGCATTCTAGGAATAGTCCCAACCAGTTTCGAATCGTTTTCAATGACGCCGACGATTCCGGACGATTGGGACTTCCTGCGACTGACGCAGGTCCAGGCGTTTGGCGCTTCGTTTGATATCTCGGTGACACGGCAGAGCAACAAACTGCACGTGGAGGTACGCGATGCCGACAAGGTGTACCTGTCAAAAGACATTGTGAGCGGTGCAACTGTCGAAGTAAGATTATGACCGCGCAAATCGCGGCCCCGCGACACACGTGCCGCGGGGCTCAATGTAACTAGAACCGGTATCGTGCGACTTTCACAGTTGGGTCTGATTCATGTGTTTCAACGGTGAAGCCGAGGTTTCGGACCAACTCAAGCATGCCCGTGTTCGTCGCCAAAACCTCCCCGATCATCTCGGAGAAACCTTTTGACCGTGCGGCATCCAGTAGCGTATTCATCAGATTGGTTCCGAGACCTTTGTTCTGCCAGTCGTCGGCGACGGCCAGACCAAACTCGCAGGTATGCCCATCCGCACTTGTTGAGTAGCGAGAAACGCCGATCTGCAATTCGTTTGACTCACCATCGTGAACGACAGCAATTAATGCGAGGTCTCGATGGTAGTCCAGTTGCGTAAATCGAACAAGCATTTCGTTCGTCAATTGGTCGACAGACTGCATAAATCGAAAGAATCGAGATTCCTCTGACAAGTCCTTTACGAATTGCTGCTCGATTGCTGCGTCCTCCGGACGAATAGGGCGAATTGTAATATCGGTGCCGTCCGCCAGCTGGTACGACATGGTGATATGGTGAGGATACGGATGTATCGCCATGTGATCGTAGCGATCAAGCGTCGGTGCATGTCGCTCTACTACAATACGCGCGTCAACAACGACGACACCGTCTTCGTCAGCAATCAAAGGATTGATGTCAAGTTCTGCGATTTGTGGAATCTCGGAGACCATTTCTGAAATCCGCATCATCGTCTTTTCGATGGCCTCCATATTTACGGCCGGCATACCACGAAACTCCTTCAGGAGCTTGGCTATCTTCGTATTATCGATCATCTGCGAGACGAGATAGCTGTTTAATGGTGGCAAACCTACCGCACGATCGCGCATCACTTCAACCTGGGTTCCGCCAGCTCCGAACGTTATGGTGGGTCCGAAAACCGGATCGCGGATGACTCCAACCAGAAGCTCCCTGCCGTTTTCCGGAGAATGCATCTGTTCAACCGTTACGCCTTTAATCGTAGCATTCGGCACCTTCTTCGTTGCTCGCTCAACTAGCTCCGTGTACGTTCCTCGAACCGCGGATGCGTTCCCGATTCCCAGCCGAACGCCATCAACATCCGACTTGTGCGTAATCTGCGGCGAGTTGATCTTCATCGCAACGGGAAATCCCACCGATTCTGCCGCCACCAATGCGCTGGTTGCAGAATCCGCTTCAAGGACTTGAGTAACGGGTATTCCGAATGCGCGCATTATTGCTTTCGACTCGTTTGTCGAAAGAACCGTGCGCTTTTCTGCCAGCACTCCTTCAATGATCATTCGCGCTCCTTCAACATCCGGATCGAAATGATCCGTTAGCGGCCCCGGTACCTGCATCAGTTTTCGCTGGCTTCGCGCGTACGACGCCAGAAAACCAAACGCCTCAACCGACGATTCAGGACTGTTAAACGTTGGGAACTGATTTTGCGAAAAATACTCTCGGGCCTCGGCCACCTGTTCGCCTCCCATCCAACACGTAAGAATCGGCTTCTTGTTGGCTGCTGCTTTTTGGGCTTCAACCACCATCTGTGCGCATTCAGTCGGATCAGTCATGGCCTGCGGCGTCAACATGACCAGAACGCCATCAACACCCTCATCGTTAAGGCATGCTTCAACGGCCTTCTTGTAAAGGTCGGGTGTCGCATCTCCCAGTATGTCGACTGGGTTGTTGTGCGACCAGTGCGCTGATAAGAAGCTGTTCAGGTTGTCCATCGTGGCGTCTGACAGCTCTGCCATCTTAACACCGAGATCGATGGCACGATCAACTGCCATAACACCGACGTCGCCGCCATTTGTCACGATGGCCAGTCGGTTGCCGCTAACGCGATGTTCTGTGGAAAGCAACTGTGCAGCAGCGAAGAGCTGTTCGATGGTCATTACCCTGACCGCGCCGGCCCGTTGCAGTGCAGCGTCGAACACGTCATCCGCACCGATAATCGCACCGGTATGTGTGACCGCGGCTTTGGAGCCTTCTTCCTGTCGCCCGGCTTTGATCACAATCACGGGTTTCATTCGGGCTGCGACTTTTAACCCACTCATAAAGCGACGCGCATCCCGGATGCCTTCGACGTATAGGAGAATGCTCTTCGTTTCAGGATCTTGCGCAAGAAAGTCGAGGATGTCACCGAACCCGACATCCGCTGCATCACCCAGTGAAGCGAGCGTCGAAAATCCGATGTCGTACGCGGATGCCCAGTCCAGAATCGACGTACAAAGGGCTCCCGACTGAGATACGAGAGCTAAATGACCAGGCTTCGCTGAATTTTTACTAAACGTGGCATTCATGCCCACAGCCGGCCGAATCAGCCCTAAACAGTTGGGTCCCATTACCCGCATTCCATATCGGCGCGCCGTTTCGACAAAGGCACGTTCCAATCCGGCGCCTTTTCCGTCACCTTCACTAAATCCGGCTGATACAACTATGGCTGCCGGGACCCCTATCTCTCCACACGACTGAATAATGCCTGGGACGGTGGTCGCAGGTGTTGCGATCACAGCAAGATCGACTGGGTTGCCGATATCGGAAATTGACGCAAAGCAGTCGACACCGAAGACCTTCTCGGCTTTGGGATTGATCGGATAAATTGGTCCGGAGAAGCCCGCCTTCTGTATGTTGTTAAAGACGATTCCGCCGACTGAGTTGCTGCGCTCGCTTGCGCCAAAGACTGCAATTGAACGAGGTGAAAAAAGTTGATTCAGATAATGCGCGCCCATATCCTTCCCACAGTTTGTGTGCTGCTTCAGTTGATTTATTGATTACTGTATCCAAGTTATAGTCGGGAGACGACAAGTAGTATGAGGATTCAATTTATCTCGCATCCAGATTTTCTTTTGCACGATACGGGACTGCATCATCCGGAACGTGCGGAGCGCCTGCACGCAATTCGCGACCAGCTCATTCTTGGTCGTATCAATGATTTTCTTGACGTCGTTGACGCTCGTCCAGCAACGGAAGAACAACTGGAACTCGTTCACGAAAAAGGCTACATCGATGCAATAGTCGCGTTGTCCCCTGCGACTGGGACACAATGGATTGATCAAGATACAGTGATGTCGCCCAATACGTTACGGGCGGCTCTACTGGCAGCTGGCGCTGTTGTCCAGGGAGTCGACGAGGTTCTTGATGGAGATCACAAACGGGTATTCTGTTGCGTGCGACCACCCGGTCACCATGCTGAGCGAGACCGCGCGATGGGCTTTTGTTTTTTCAACAACGTTGCCGTTGGCGCAGCTTACGCAATGGATGTTCGCGGGCTGGAACGAGTCGCTGTTGTTGACTTCGACGTGCATCACGGTAACGGCACCGAAGACATTTACAGCGGCGACGATCGACTGATGTACTTCTCGAGTTTTCAACATCCTCTTTTCCCCCACACGGGTACGGGTGTAACCGCTGACAACATTATCAATACGCCCCTTCCGGGTGGCATGACTGGTGATGGGTTTCGAATGGCGGTGGAGTCTTCATGGCTTCCACGACTCGAGCAACTGCGTCCACAACTGATTCTCATTTCTGCGGGTTTTGATGGTCACGTCGAAGACGACATGAGCGGCTTGCGTCTGGTCGAAGACGATTACTCTTGGATAACCGAGAGGC
>CBDTVC010000106.1:0-8024 GCA_965363925.1 uncultured bacterium
ACGGCCGTCGAGATACCAGTCCACGAATCCTCGGCGTTCGCGCTCGCCCGGCATGCTAAGATGTAGCTCCGCCGTATATGGGCTTTGCACCAGAGACTGGTTAAGGTTCGTCAGGTTCTCGGTAATGAGCGCTACCGTAAAGTCGGACTTCAGAAAGAGTGGATCATGTGACCATTTCGCCAGAAAGACAAGGGTGTTTCGGTCTTCGGACGAATACGTTGAAGCCTCGGCCATCGGGACAATCGTATCCGCATAGTCGATGATGCACGCAATGCGTTTGCCATCTGCCAGGCGGAGTCGGAAGTAATTTTCCAAGACCGACAAAACTCGGACAGGGTCTTTGGGCAGTTTCTGCGCGTAGTCGGTGCCAAAGATCGTATCGTAGCCAGATAGTGCCCGGTTGAAATCTTTCTGTGATGCCTGGTCAGCGAAGTGTATACCCGATGATCGATCGTAGAACAATACGATGTCTCGGGATCCAAAGAGATCGTCGGTCAGGAACGAACGAAGCGGAACGAAATCCGGCTTGCCCTTTTCGTCTGCGCTTGGAACGAGGTCCCGGACGTTGCCGTGCAGAATGAACTGGGTAAATGTCTTCGTGAAGTACTTGCGGGCAAATTCCTTTGCCCACTCCGGATAGTGGGAGGTGATCTGCTCAAGCTGGGTCGGTAAGACTTCGGCGATGGTCGTACTTTTGGTTTTAGCGGGCTTGCTTGTGGCTACATCAGGCTTGCTTGATTTGCCCTCGTCTTTCTTAGCCGTCGCCCTAGAGCCATTTTTCTTGCTACTCTTTGCCTTTGCAGCGTCTGACTTTCGGACAACCGCTTCATTAGTATCCTGATCCTGCTTTGCGCTCTTTGCCATTTTGCCGATAGACGTGTTCTTAGGGACAAGCAAGATACGTCATCGATCAAAGGTTGCCACGAAACAAGTTGTATGGCATTCCGGTTGAGGAAGCGGGTTAAATCAGGCAAAAAGTCTGTTCCTGACTTTGGAAACGGCTTTTGGGCATATCTTGTCCTGGAATCGTTCGCTCGTAAATAAACTAAAAGATCAAACAATGCCGATCTACCATCGACTTGGATCTATCCCCACGAAGAGGCACACGCAATTTCGCAAGCCTGATGGCGGATTGTACCACGAGCAGCTCTTTGGAACGATTGGTTTTGACGGGATGTCGTCGTTGCTGTACCACGTTCATCGACCGACCATGGTCCGAGAGATTGTGGGCAGCAGGGATGTTGCTCCAAAGATTGCCGAGGAGAAAAGTATTACCGCGAGGCTGCTGAAGGGCTTTGCGGTCGAGCCTGCGGACGATTATCTGGAGAGTCGGCAGCTAATGCTGGTTAACAGTGACATCCATATCGGCCTTGCCGCCCCGCGCAACTCGGTCACTGACTATTTCTACAAGAATGCGGATGCTGATGAGCTAATTTTTGTCCATAGAGGTTCGGGACGGCTGCAAACGTTCTTGGGCGAAGTTCCCTTTGAAAGCGGCGACTATCTCGTGATTCCTAGAGGAATGATCTACCAGATCGCGTTTGACGGACGAGACAACAGGCTCCTCTACGCGGAATCCTTTCACCCGATCTATACCCCTAAGCGATATCGCAATTGGTTTGGGCAATTGCTAGAACATTCGCCGTATAGCGAACGCGACTACAAGCTTCCGGAGAACTTGCAGACACACGATGAGCTGGGCGAGTTTCGGCTGCTGATCAAAAAGCAGGGCCGGCTGCATGAGTTGATCTACGCTTCGCATCCCTTTGACGTCGTTGGGTGGGACGGATACAACTTCCCGTACGGATTCTCGATCCACAACTTTGAACCAATCACGGGCCGCGTGCATCAGCCACCACCAGTACATCAGACGTTTGAGACGGCTGCTTTTGTGGTGTGTTCGTTCTGTCCTCGGCTGTACGACTATCATCCGCTTGCGATACCTGCCCCATACAATCACAGCAACATCGACTCAGACGAAATGCTTTACTACGTGGACGGTGATTTTATGAGTCGAAACGATATTGAGCAAGGGCACATCACATTGCACCCGGCTGGTATTCCGCACGGCCCGCATCCAGGGTCCTACGAGCGAAGTATCGGGAAAACCGAGACACATGAATTGGCAGTTATGATCGATACGTTTAAGCCGCTGATGGTTACTCAGAATGCAATGCGAATAGACGACGGCAAATACTACAAGAGTTGGCTCGAGCCGTCCTGAACAATGCGATCCTAGACAATGCGGTCCGAAACAGTGCGATCTTTAGCATTGCGATCTTAGTATTGCGATCCGAAACACTGCGATCATAAGAACTGCCTCCTAAGCAATGCCCTCGAAAGCATTGCTATCCTGAACAATACAGCGAACTAGCATATCAAGATGCCAGGGATGAATACAGCCTACGGTTTGATCTTTGAAAGGGCATTTATCGATGGTGAGTGGGTCGGCGCCGTGGATGGTTCAACGTTCGCGGTTCGTAACCCAGCCAATCAGTCGGTTATTTGCCACGTACCTGATATGAAGGCAGAAGATGCTGCTACAGCGATCAATGCAGCAGCGCGCGCCCTGCCGGATTGGAGCGCATTGCCAGCAAAGAAACGTGCTCGAATACTCCGGAAATGGTATGAGCTGCAGCTGGAAAATGCAGACGAACTTGCCGCTATCCTTACCCTCGAGCAGGGAAAGCCCCTGAGGGAAGCCAAAGGTGAAGTCTTGTACGGAGCCTCCTTTGTTGAGTGGTTTTCCGAGGAGGCGCGTCGCGTTTACGGCGACGTTATTCCCGGACCGAGTCCCGACAAGCGGATTGTCGTCATCAAGCAGCCTGTTGGAGTGGTAGCCGCCATTACGCCGTGGAACTTCCCCAATGCCATGATCACGCGCAAAATTGCGCCTGCGTTGGCGGCGGGGTGTACGGTTGTCGTAAAGCCTGCTGAAGACACGCCACTGTCTGCGCTCGCCTTGGCGGCACTTGCAGAAGAGGCTGGTGTTCCGGCTGGAGTGATCAACATCGTTACAACCTCCGACCCCGCGACAGTTGGGTCGGAGTTGTCGAAGAGTTCCGTCGTAAGAAAGTTGTCGTTTACAGGGTCGACGGAAGTCGGCAAACTGCTGATGCGGCAGTCAGCTGATACAGTGAAGAAGATCTCACTTGAACTTGGCGGTAACGCACCGTTTATCGTCTTTGATGACGCAGATATTGAAGCGGCGGTTGACGGCGCAATCCAGGCCAAATACCGGAATGCCGGACAAACGTGTGTCTGCGCGAACCGGATTTATGTCCAGGACAGTGTTTACGATTCATTCGTGACGCAGTTTGCGGATGCTGTGACGAAACGGCTAAAGGTCGGGAACGGAATGGGGGCTAACGTTACAATAGGCCCACTCATCAACGAGGCAGCCTTGGACAAGGTTGTTCGTTTGGTTGATGATGCCGTTTTAAAGGGAGCCAAAACCATCGTGGGTGGTGAGCCGCTCGGAAATATCGAAGACGGATGTTTCTATGCGCCAACGGTGCTGCGCGACGTTGACGATTCCATGCTGCTTCACAGCGAAGAAATATTTGGGCCGGTTGCACCCGTCTACTCGTTTTCATCCGAGCGTGAAGTAATTGAAAAAGCGAACAACACCAAGTATGGCTTGGCCGCATATTTCTACGGGAATCATATGGCTCGCATCTGGCGCGTGGCAGAAGCACTGGAGTTTGGGATGATAGGGATCAATACTGGCGCGATTTCCACAGCTGAGGCGCCATTTGGCGGTGTCAAAGAAAGCGGCACCGGAAGAGAGGGCTCGAAGTACGGGATTGAGGAATTTGTGGAGGTTAAGTACTTGTGCTTTGGCGGCATTGATGCGGATGGGTAAATCGACACGCTTTCGCTGGCCAGTCTTGGGGCGCAAATACCATCGATGGGCAACAGTTGTCATTGCGCTGCCGTTCCTTGTTATCCTGGTAACCGGGAACCTGCTCCTCTGGAAGAAGGACATTGCGTGGATTCAGCCGCCAACTCAGCAAGGGGCTACCACCGTTCCTTCAATTTCGTTTGATCAGATCATGGATGCCGCGCAAACGGCTGCGAAGGCTGGGATATCAAGCTGGGATGATGTTGATCGAATAGACGTACGCCCAGACGAAGGCGTTGCCAAGATTCGCAGTGTTACCGGATGGGAAGTACAAGTGGACACTGATTCTGGTGAGGTATTGCAGGTGGCTTACCGACGATCAGATCTTATCGAATCGATTCATGACGGCACCTGGTTTCATAGTCGGCTCAAGTTGTGGCTATTCTTTCCGGTAGCGATCGTCCTGCTAATTCTCTATCTAACAGGGATCTACCTGTTTTATCTACCCTACAAGATAAAATGGAAACGGTCGCGGGACGCTCGATCACGGGCCGGTCCGACGGCCTAACTTCAAAAAGACGAGGCTTTATGGAATCTGGACAGAATTTTTCCAACCACGGGCGAATGGTACCCCTGTACCATTACGTGACTTTCGGAATTGTACTCCTGACGTTGATCGGCTCGGTCGTGAACCTCGTGAAAACAGTTAACGGGGAGGGCGAAGTTTATTCAGCAAGCTTGATCACCGCATTATCCGTTGGACTTTTGCTGACAGCCTATTTTGCACGGGCGTTTGCACTGAACGTTCAGGACCGCGTAATCCGGATGGAGGAGAATTCGAGGCATCACTCGCGCACGGGCCAGATGCTAGATTCGAGGCTCACGATGCGCCAAATTATTGGTCTGCGATTTGCGGCGGATGAAGAATTTGACGCACTCGCGGCGCGGGCGATTAGCGAAGGTCTTTCTGAAAAGGCAATCAAACAATCGATCAAGAACTGGCGTGGCGATTACGTTCGAGCGTAAACTTGGCTACTCCTGATTGATGCGTTTCAGGTCCAGGTCTTGAAAGTCGTAACTGAAATCAACAAGAGGCGAAGCGGGCAGCATCTTTGCGCTTGCGACGGTACCGCGCGGCGTCAACACAAACGTTATAAATGCATCCGCGCGTAGCTCGCGGTCGTTCCAGCGCACCACAAACGTGTCATGTTGATGGTGCTCAAGCACGCCTCGTAAGGACGGCGTATGCGAAAACTGCATGACCAATTCTTCGTTGATCAGTTCAATCGTTACATCACCGTACCAAACGTCTCGATACGTCCCTGAGTAGCGTTCAGCAGGAAGGGAGGGTTCTGATTCGTCCGTTTCGTGCGTCTCGCTCATTGCCTCAATGCGAGCAATGTTTTGCACGCGGTAATCACGGGTTCTTTTGAATGCCGCCAGCCAATCGAAGTCCTCTGCTTCCAAATAGAAGTCGAGGATGAACGACGAGATTGCATTAAATGCGTCACCGGATTCCTGGTTGGTAAATACGGCCACGCCAATCTTATCCTCCGGGATTAGCGAAAGTCGCGACACAAATCCTGGCAGACCGCCGGTATGAGTCACCAGTTTCTTGCCTCGGTAGTCTCGCACGCCAAAGCCAAGAGCGTATCCGTTGAAGTTTGTCTTGAGCGGCCAAAGGTATGAGGGCGGATCTCCGGTAGGAATGGGCGTCACAATTGTCCAGAGTTCGCGGGTCGTTTGAGGCGAAAACAATCGTTTGTCGGGCGCGACTCTTCCGGAGTCCAGTTGTACGATCATCCATTTAGCAATATCGTTTGCTGTCGCATTGATGCCTCCCGCCGGATTTGTGTTGTCGCTTTTAAAAGCCGAGATCTCGCGAACCGTCCCGTCAACTGCTGCATGAGGTGCTGCCACATTTCCCCCTTCTCCAGCGGCAGAATGAAGCACATTACTGCTTCTCATTCCTACGACGTCAAGAATTCGATGCTGGACAAATTGCTCCCAGGTTTCGCCGGAGACAGCCTCGATCACTTCGCCAGCTACGCTGTACAGCACGTTGTCGTAGGCGTACGCACTCCGGAAACTTGTCTCCAGCGGTAGGTACCTTAGGCGTCGTACAATTTCTTTGCGATCATAATCGGAGGGAGGCCACCACATCAGGTCTCCAGCACCGAGTCCAAGTCCGCTTCGGTGAACAAGCAAATCCCGGATCGTCATTTCCTGCGTCACGTACGGATCAGACATTCTGAACGTCGGGAGGTAGTTGATCACAGGCTCGTCCCAACCGATGTTTCCTTCCTCCACGAGAAGTCCTAGCGCCGTGGCAGTAAATGCTTTTGTGTTCGACGCAATGCCAAAAAGCGTGTGTTCATCAACGCTGTTTGCCGGGGTGTTCTTGCCATTGAGCTGTTTGACTCCGTACCCCTTCGTTACAATTAATTGCCCGTCTTTGACGATAGCAATGCTTAATCCCGGCACCTCGAATTCGGACATAACGGCCTCGACAAAACTGTCGATGGCATCCTGCGCCTGATTCTGGCTGTTCGCGACGAGTGGTGTCAGGATCCCAAAGACAATCGCTGTCAGTGTGATTGCCCAAACTCGGAGGACATTGCTCGTTTCGTATTGTACTCGTGTTTTTGAGGGGCGGATCGCGAGGGAGACACTTGGCAAGCGATGCGCAAATCGATTTGTCATCGTAGTTTACGTTGAGTAGCGGAGGATGCCTGTCGGCAACTTAGCACGTAGATTGCTGATTCTCAATTTCCGCTCACCGCAGATCTGTAGGGTTCATCCCTGTTACCTCCGAGCCGCCGTGCCAGAGTATCCAGACATAGAGGTTTATCTTTCCGCCCTCCAGCGAATGATCGTTGGCCACGAATTGCAGGGCTTTCGCAGCGGCAGTCCGTTTGTGCTCCGGACGGTTGAACCGAAACCCGCCGCCGCACTCAACAAGAAGGTGACTGACGTCTGGCGAATTGGCAAACGAGTTGTGGTCACCTTTGAGGACGATGTGCACTTCGTCATGCACCTAATGATTGCGGGGCGTTTGCGCTGGCGTAAAACGGGGGCCGGTCTGCCTGGGAAGCGTGGTCTTGTCGCAATGGATTTTGAACACGGGACGCTCCTATTTACCGAGGAAGGGAGAAAGAAGCGTGCATCGCTTCACGTCTTTGCCTCGAGGGGAGAAGCCGAGGCACTGGATCGCGGTGGTATCGATGTGATCAACTGTTCCCAAGAGGAATTTCGGGAACGGCTCATTTCCGAAAATCGCACACTCAAAAGAGCCCTAACAGATCCCCGCTTGTTTTCAGGGATTGGGAACGCCTACTCTGATGAAATTCTTCATCACGCACAGATGTCGTTCTTCAAGCGCACATCGCAGCTAACAGAAGAGGAGGTAACGAAGCTCCTGAAGTCAATCCGTCACGTTCTTGAAATGTGGCGAGACAAAATGTTGGCAGAGGTCGGTGATGGTTTCCCAGAGAAGGTTACCGCGTTTCGCGAAGGGATGGCCGTGCACGGTCGATACGGTCAGCCGTGTCCAACCTGCGGATCACCGGTACAACGAGTGGTCTATGCCCAGAACGAAGCCAACTATTGTGCGAAGTGTCAGACCGGTGGCAAACTGCTTGCCGACCGTGCCCTCTCGCGACTGCTCAAAGATGACTGGCCCAAGACACTGGAAGAGCTAGAAGGGTAGGGCCAAAGCGGCCAGTCGAGCTACGAAGAGACGACTGGCCCAAGACCCAATAAGAACGACACTGCTAGCCAAAAGCGAGCGAGCGCAGCGAGCAAAGCGTCGAGGCCATGACCACTCCAGCCAGCGAGCTAACGGGGCCTTGGGATTCTTTGACTGAGGGCACAACCTTTCACTCAGTCACAAAGCCAACCGTTCAAAGAATCACCAGCCCAGAGCTTTCTTTGGTTACTTTCTTTGGCGATCCAACGGAAGTAACACTAAGCGATAGTAACATCGCCATTCAAATACACGTCCTGAATCGCATTCAAAATCTCAATCCCTTCCTTCATCGGGCGTTGGAATGCTTTGCGACCAGAAATCAGACCCATACCACCAGCCCGTTTGTTTACGACTGCGGTCTGAACAGCTTGCTGCAGATCGTTTGCACCCGACGCGCCGCCGGAATTGATCAAGCCCATCCGACCCATGTAG
>CBDTVC010000107.1:0-8017 GCA_965363925.1 uncultured bacterium
CCAACAAGTAGGGGTTCGCAAAGTAGGGGTTCGCAATCGATGGAACGTTTGGACCCGTCAACGAGAACTGCCGGTTGTTCCCGACGAGTAATTCCGCGATTGGTACGTCCGCACTGAAGGGGGGACCAATGAGTAGTCGCGACGAGATATTGAAGCGGGCAACGAAAAATCGATTTGAAGCGCCGCTGCCCGATGTGCCTGCCTTTGCACGCCCGGATTCCGACCTCATAGTCAGTTTCGGTCAATCGGTCGAACTGAATGCAGGACGCTTTATAGAGTGCTTTGCCGATGACGTTTCTGACGAAGTTCGAAAACTACATCCCCGGGCAGACCGGGTGGCGAGCACAACGGGGCTCGTCTCCGGAACTGTTGACCTTAGGGAAGACAGCGGTCACCAGGTTGTTGGTTCGCTGGAGTTGTTTGTCTGCTTTGCCGACGTTGGTGTGGCCGAAAACGGTGCGCTCTGGATAACAGATTCCCGCCTTCGTACGCGAGCGGCCTTGTTCGCCACACAGCACCTTGCGGTCGTCGTCCGCAAAGAAACGATCGTTTGGAACATGCACGAGGCATACGCCAACATCCGCATCAATAAAGAAGGCTTCGGTCTGTTTGTTTGCGGCCCATCAAAGACGGCGGACATCGAACAGTCACTTGTCATCGGTGCACATGGCCCTCGTAGTCTCGTTGTTCTAGCAATCGAGTAATCGCATCCATTGCCCGTGTGGTCGTGAACGGTCGACCTGTTCAGGGAACGTTCCGTCGAATCGCTTATGATCAACTTAACGCGGCGTGGGCATCCGCCGATACGACGTCTGTGTGCCGGGCACTTTTAAAATTTCCACCCGACACGCAAGTATTGATACTTTCGTCCCGAGTGGACGCCCCCTAGAGTTACTATTGAATGCCTTCCCCTTTGAAGCGACGGCCTTACGGCACGCGTATGGATAGTCGTAAACGTCCGAATAAGCAACGAAACCAGAAATTGTTTCGGTCTCGGAGCCGGTTATTCGTGGATCGTCCAAGTGTGTCCTGCACGGCGACAACTACGGAATTTGATCGATCTCCAATAGCCACCTTACAGCTTTCAGATCAAGGTCAAATCCGTCGCGCGAATCCTGCTTTATGCAGCCTGCTTGGATATAGTGAAAGCGAATTGATTGGCCGCAATCTTTCGGCGCTGGCATCCGACGATAGCGAATTCGGCGACGAGTTGATCCGCACTATTTGTGCCCGACAATCCGCGCCCGGACCGATTATCTGCAAACTCATGCATAAGAGAGGGCGCGGACTCTGGATTTCAGCTAGCGTGTCGATTGATGGCCAACAATCCGACGGCGAGCATTCATGCACTCTTTACTGCGTTGATATTACCGACGTAAAGGCCGTTGCTAGTGAGGCGCACAAAAGTGAGGCTCGAATTCGGTTGTTGCACCACGCGACCACACTTTCTTCGATGTCATTCAATGACCAGCTTGTTGATGTCCTTAAGCTAACCGCGACCCTTTTGGATCTTGAGCTAGGATTGGTCAGTCGGATTGTTGATGACGAATATGAAGTCGTTTCGTCTTCGGAAGAATCCATCGAGCCAGGAACCACCTTTGTGTTGGGTGACACGTACTGTAGCTTGACCTACGCGGCGAACGATGTGGTGGCCATTGACTACATGTCGAAGTCCGAACACAAAGGCCATCCCTGCTTCGAGAAATTCAAACTTGAAGCTTACATCGGAATCCCAATTGGGGTGAGCGGTCAACGATATGGGACACTGAGCATAACAAGTTCGAAGCCGACGCGCGAACCGTTTTCGGAGGGAGACGCAGACTTTCTAAGACTGCTTTCGCAATGGATCGGAACCGCATTAACCAACAACATCTTCGAGGAGCGACTTCTCGCCAAAGAAGAGGACCTGAAGAATGCCAGAGATGAAGTGCATCACGCGATCGCGGTATCCCAGGCACTCTTAAACGGCGTGCTTGAGAGTTCGCTTGACGGAATAATGGTCTTTAAGTCGGTTCGGGATCCAGAAGGAGCCATTGTTGATTTTGAATGGCTACTTGTAAATCCGAATGCCGGGCCAATAACGGGAAGAGATCCAGCCGATTTGATCGGTAGCAGGCTTCTTGTTGAGATGCCGGGTAATAAGGACGCAGGCCTCTTTGATTCTTACGTCGAGGTTGTGCAGTCCGGAGAGCCGTTTAGAAACGAATTTTACTATAACCATGAAGGCATTTCGGCGTGGTTTGAAAGTGTTGCGGTTAAGCTGAACGACGGATTCAGCGTTACATTCCGCGATATTTCCGAAAGCAAATCGACGGAGCTTTTTCTAAAGAACGCCCACGATGCAGCGCTCGAATCTGCCCGGCTCAAATCTCAGTTTCTCGCAAACATGAGCCACGAAATCCGGACGCCAATGAATGGTGTCATCGGAATGACGGAGATGCTTAAGTGTTCTGACCTCGACGAGGTGCAAAGCCAATACGTTGACGTTGTTGCATCGAGCGGCGACACGCTACTGAAGATCATTGATGACATACTGGACTTTTCCAAGATTGAAGCTGGAATGCTTCAGGTAGACTCTATCGATTTTGATCTCCATGAGTCCTTCCAATCAACTCTTGGATTGCTCGAACCAAAAGCACTAGGCAAAGGCGTACGGCTCGAGTACTCCATTGATGATAGGATTAGGGATAGCCACTTGCGCGGCGACCCTGACCGTCTACGTCAGGTTGTACTTAACCTTGTTGGCAACGCGATTAAGTTTACCAGCGAGGGTTCGGTGACATTGGATATTCGGTTGGTGGAGGAAAAAGACAACGAATTGCTGCTTAAGGTTCTGGTCTCGGATTCCGGTATCGGCATTGCCGCAGAGGCACAGCCCTTGCTCTTTGAGCCGTTTACCCAGGCGGATGGATCAACGACGAGGAAGTACGGTGGCACCGGGCTCGGACTCGCGATCAGCGCACAGCTGGTTCATTTGATGGGTGGCGAGATTGGAGTCGAAAGCACGCTCGGTGAAGGAGCGACATTCTGGTTTACCGTTCGGCTTGAGAATTCGGCCGTCGAGATGGAGGCTTAGGCAATGCAATCCAAAGAGACCAACGGTGACACCCGCATCCTTGTTGTAGAGGACAACCTCTCGAATCAGATGGTTGTGACAGCCTTTCTAAACAAGCTCGGATACAGCTTTGACGTGGCAGCTAATGGTGAAGAAGCGCTGCAGCGGCTGGACGACTACCAATACCCGATAGTCCTGATGGATTGCCAAATGCCAGTATTGGACGGGTTTGAGACGACGCAGGAAATCCGAAAGCGAGAGGGGGCAGATCGCCACACAGTAATCATTGCGCTGACCGCTAACGCGATGAAGCGTGATCGTGAAGCGTGTACCCGGGCGGGAATGGATGATTTTATCAGTAAACCGATGAAGATGGCAACGTTGGCGGAGCGGATCGACTTCTGGAAAACAGAAATTGTCCAGGCTTAATCGCATTGTGAGCCAGCAGACTGGCCGTGACCGACAATGAAAGCGCGTCAGTTATAAGTGTTTTGTAAATAGATACTTAGTCGCTTCTGAATGCAGTTGGCCAAACCGTCCGTTGTTATAGTGCACATCTAAAGCACGCACTTCATTGCCTCTGATCATGACACGGTCCGGGAAACCGAGTCTCAATGATCTCAAAGCCCGAGTCTTGGTGGAGACTCGGGCTTCTTTTTTTGAGTGCCAGTCAATGGTTTTGTTCATGGGCTTGACGTCGACGGGGCGCAAAATCTGCACGTGTGGCGCAGTATTCGGACTTGGTCACCAACTCGAAGTCCCTATCACCCGGAAAAAACTCCCGCGATGCGGGCATTTCAACTGTCTATTGGTCTCAACCCACGCAGTTCGTTATGCCCCGCAAACCTTGGCGACAACGAATATCTGCAGTTTCATTGCATTTTGGACAATTCGGTCGATACCAGTTTTGAGGCGTGCGGAAAAACGATACTGTTTTCCGTAACGAGGAACTCTCTGGCGTACGTTTTGCATTGGAAAGACTAAATTGCGCCATGATTACTATTTAGTACCCAATTTTAACAAATGCCGTCATCTCGCAGCGTCAACTCGAGTATCCTCTCGACCAGGGCTACCTATTTCCGCAAATCGCTATTTCGTGGAAAGGCTGTACTTTTTGCGGATCGGATTGAAATTCGTTCAATTGGCTTAACGGGTCCTGTGCGAATCACGGTGACCCTGAGCTCTCTGTCGTACGTGAAGGCGGATGCAGCGATTGGTGGAAAGTCGATTTACCTCGTTTTCGAAGGCGGTGAGACCGTTCGACTCGAACTCGCCCGTGGCGCAGCGCTTTGGGATCTCAAGATATCTGAGCGCTTACGGATGGCTTCTGATTCATCCGAAATCAAAACCCCGGATTCACTTCGAAATGATGCACCTCGAAGAGGCGCCTTACGGAACAGGTACACCTCTGATCGGGTAGCAGACGGATCTCCAAACTTTCCAGACTCTGTCAACCGAACCCGCAATGCTATTTCTAAATCCGGCGATTCTGTTTGGGCTGGTAGCGGCGGGGATTCCTCTGATCATACACCTGTTCAATTTCCGACGCCCTCGGAAAATTGATTTCTCATCGCTGGTCTTCGTCCGGGAGCTTCAGAAGACCACCATGCAGCGCGTCCGTATCAAGCAGTGGATTCTGCTAGCCCTGCGGACGCTGGCGATTGCCGCCCTTGTCTTATCCTTCTCGCGCCCATCGGTTAAAGGTTCGCTCGCTCAGGCTTTTGGCGGCGACGGCAGCCGATCGGTAGGTATCCTTGTAGACAATTCTTTGTCTACCCTGTTGCGCAATCAAGACGGTGACCTACTCAATCAGGTAAGGACCGCCGCGATTGCGATTGTTCGTGACCTGGACACGTCTGACGAAGTACTTATAAAAAAGACCTCCGGACCGGACCGGAGTGTGACGACGGATTTTTCGTTTCCTGGCACGGCAAGTTCACTCATCGATGGTATCGATGCCGAGGGTGGCAGTGTCCCGCTGATGCAAAGCATCGAATCGCTGGCTGATCGGCTCTCGGAATCGTCGCGCGTAAATCGCGAGCTATACGTTATCACAGATCTGCAAAAGAGCACGTTCAACGACTCTAGCGCAGCTTCGGGCTACACTGACTATTCGCTCCATCTCATTCCCCTTTCAGCAAGCCGAATCGAAAATGTTGGAATTGGTGACGTGACTGTTGAGAGCAGAATTATTGAAGTTGGACAGCCCGTAAGCTTATCGGCCGTACTCACCAACTACGGCACGACAGATATTGAGGGTTACGTTGCAAGTGTGTTTCTCGAACAAGATCGTGTTGGCCAGGCATCTGTTTCGCTGGCATCAGGCGAAAGTCAAACCGTATCGTTTGTCGTGACGCCACCACGTCGGGGCTGGCTGGCTGGCGTGATACGGGGTGAGGACGACGACTTTGAATACGACAACGAGCGTTTCTTTACGGTGCATGTGCCAGCGGAGCGTCGCGTACTCGTCGTTCGCGGCGACAACGAAACGGTCGACTATGTGACGTTGGCTCTTTCAAAAGAGTTGGGCCGTGATCGTATCACGTTCGACTACGATGTAATTGCTGAGTCTGCGCTGCCTGCCACCCAGATCGAAACCTACGACACAGTTGTGCTCGCTGGCCTGCAATCGATGTCGAGCGGTGAGATCGCCGCATTATCCGGTTATGTTGCGGATGGTGGCGGCCTTCTAGTCTTCCCGGGAGCTGGGACAAGGGAGGTAGAAATGAATGCGCTACTGTCGGGAGTTGGTGGTGGGAGCGTTGGTGGGACAACGGGTGCATTGGGCAACCGCCAAGCGATTACGCGCCTTGAGGATTTTGAGCTGGAGCACGACCTGTTTGATGGCGTCTTCGACCGAAGGGCTGGCGCAAGAAGACAATCTGTTGAGCAACCTGATGTCTATTTCAATGTTGTTTATCGCCCAGCGCGCGGAAGTGAACAGACGCTGATCCGGCTCGCAAACGGGAATCCATTTCTACAGGAAATGCGGAAGGGTGAAGGAGCGACGCTCTTCTTCACATCAGCCCCAGATCCGCGTTGGACCGAGTTTCCCGTTCGGGGCCTGTTTGTGCCGTTGTTATATCGGGCAATATTCTACCTGTCTGCCAGTGAATCGACTTCAGGAGAGCAGCTCGTTGTGGGCCAACCAAGTGAATTCAGGGTTACCGGGATTGCTGCGGATGACCGGTTGTCAATCGCCGCGCCCGACGGTCAAGATTTTGTTCCGGAGCAACGAAGCTTGTTTTCCGCGACGCTTGTTTCCGTAAACGAGCAGATCGCCTCTCCGGGCGTGTACGACGTTCAGGCTGGAAATACGTTGGTTCGTCGAATTGCCTTCAACTTGCCGGAGGCTGAATCCAATTTGGCCGCTTATGAGCCCAACGAAGCCGTATCGGCGCTGGAAGCTCGTTTTGGCGTTACACCGAGGCTCATCGAGAGCGACCTGGATGGCAGCGAAACGCTAGAAACGCAGCTTCGCGAAGCCCGGCTGGGTGTGGAACTCTGGAACGTCTTTCTTGCGATCGCGTTATTGCTTCTTGTGATCGAGATGATGGTTCAAAAGTACCTGCGACCGGAATCAAGCTGACCGGTTGTGAATCAAAAAATCGTTTGGACCCCAGCTTTTTCGAGGTTGTCATAATCCAGTCAACATGTAGAGTTGGTTAACCCACGAGACATAGCTGAAGTGGCGCAAGTGATGCTGATATTTGCGTTCCTCGGGTTGACCTCACTGCTCTTTGTAGTGACCATGCTCAACCGGTCAGCGGTGCGGAATGTCCTGATGGTGTTTCCGCGCGGTCGCTTGTTCGGATTTCCAGTCGCGCCTGTTGTATTCATTGGCGCGGTACTGACCTTGGCAGCCATCGCGATATTCCGCGAACAAGCGGCTGATGCTGTTCTCTACTGCGGGTACGCGATTGGCGGGATTCTGTGGTTCGTAAGTCAGTATGTAGCTAAAGCCACGTATGTGACGCGGTACGGATTTGTACGCTGGCTTGGTGGATCGCACAGCAGAACACACAGTCGGATTGCCTGGTCGCAGGTGCAGGATTGTTTCGAAGTTGACCAGAAGCGGTATCGTGTTTTTGTCTTGCTGTACTTCGATGGGGTGGGAGTTCGAAATCGTTACGAGATCCGCGTGCCCCTTCGAAAGGCGGACGAGTTTCGAATGGTTTTGGAGCGCCACATCTACTGGAGCGAGCCAATGTCCTCAGCCAGTGTAATAGATTTCAAAACGCTGGAAGGCGAATAAAGAGGAACGTTAACGATCGATAATTCAACGCGCCCATTTTCAACTCAGCGCGAACAAGAGAAGGCCATTCTGGTTGGCGTCCGCCGCCCTGATAAATCCGGCCTAACGGCAGATGAGTCCATCGAAGAGCTTGCGTTACTAGCTGATACGGCTGGTGCAATTGTAACGGATCGAGTGATTCAAACGCTTCCGCAACTCGTGGCTGCAACGTACATCGGCAGTGGCAAGGTCAACGAGCTAAAAGGCTTGGTGAAGTTGCGGAAGGCCGATCTCGTAATCTTCGACGACGATCTCTCGCCCGTCCAGCTCAGGAATCTCGAACGTACGCTTGAATGCAAACTAGTTGATCGTTCTGGTTTGATTCTCGATATTTTTGCGCTGCGCGCAAAATCGTCTGCTGCAAAGACCCAGGTCGAACTGGCGCAACTTGAATACCTGCGGACTCGGCTTACCCGGCAATGGACACACCTTTCGCGGCAAAAAGGTGGTATTGGAACGAAGGGGCCCGGCGAGACTCAAATCGAAACGGATCGCCGATTGATACGCGACCGAATTGCAGTATTGCAGGAGAAACTGGAAAAGATAGACAGGCAACGCACGACTCAACGAAAAGGCCGTGCGATGCACACGCGCGTATCGCTCGTTGGTTATACCAATGCGGGGAAGTCGACACTCATGAACAGCCTGGCAGGTGCCAACGTTCATGC
>CBDTVC010000108.1:0-7997 GCA_965363925.1 uncultured bacterium
GGCTTTGTTTCGGATTCGCGTCTATATCGAGACTCGGCTGGTTGCTCCGGTGCACGATACTTCGGCGTTCCATCCTTGTCGTTCACGCGTGAAGGACTTTTCGTCAGCGCTTCTTTCAAGTTTTCGAGGCGGACGGGTTTACTGACGTAATCGTCCATACCAGCTTCCAGGCATTTCTCCCGGTCCCCCGCCATCGCGTTAGCCGTCATCGCGATAATATGTGGCTGATTGTCAGGAGCAACCTCTGCGCGGATTCGCCGCGTAGATTCGAGGCCGTCCATCTCCGGCATCTGCATGTCCATGAAGACGACATCGTACTGAATCGTTCGGACGGTTTCGAGCCCCTCTCTGCCGTTGGATGCAATGTCTGTGGTATAGCCAAGCCGACTGAGCATCTTGGTGGCAACCTGCTGATTAACGAGCATATCTTCCACCAGGAGTATCCGTAGCGGATGTGCTTCGCCCAGCGGCAGGTCCGACGGTGCGTGGACTTTTTCGTGCGTCTTTACATCGTTTGCGGCAGACAGCGTGCGAATCATTGTCTGATGCAGATACTCATGTTTGAGCGGCTTGGTCATGAACGCGTCAATCGATGGATCTTTCGGCCGCTGACCGATGGAGCTCAACATGATCACGGGCACGTCGATGTAGCGTTGTTTAATCCGCTGCGCCAGTTGTAGTCCGTCCATCTCCGGCATCTGATAGTCAACAAGCACAAGAGATACCTTGTCGTTCTCAGCCATCCAACGAAGCGCTTCTTTGCCGCTCTCGGTTTCGAACGCATTTACCTTCCAGCGCTTGAGACGCTCCATGAGGATTAAGCGGTTCGTCTCGTTGTCGTCGACGATCAGTACTCGCTTGCCTTCGAGTGCCGCTGATACAACCGTCTTGTTACCCTGAGACTTGGCTGGCACGGCCGTAATTGTAAACGAGAACGTTGAGCCAACATCTTTTACGCTGTCGACCCATATCCGACCGTTCATCATCTCGGTCAGCTTCATACAGATCGTTAAACCGAGGCCAGTACCGCCATAGTGACGTGTTGTTGATGCGTCAACCTGTGAGAACGGTGCAAACAGCTTGTCCATCTTGTCTTCCGGAATTCCAATTCCGGTGTCGCGGACAGAGAACTGCAGCTCAACCTTCTCAGGTGTATTCGATAGCGCTCGAACGCTGGCAACAACCTCTCCCTCACTCGTAAACTTTGTTGCATTTCCAAGCAAGTTGACAAGAATCTGGCGGACACGCGTTCCGTCACCGAGCACGGTGTGTGGTACATCCGGCTCGATGGTATAGGCGAGTTCGATACCTTTTTGCGCCGCTTTTCCGGCTACGAGGTCCAGCGCTTCTTCTACACATTCGTGAACCGAGAACGGGTATTCTTCGAGTTCAATACCGTTTGCTTCGATCTTCGAGAAGTCAAGAATCTCATTGATGATAGTTAGTAATCCATCGCTGGAGTTACGGACCGTCTCAACGTAATTCTCCTGCTCTGCATCAAGTTCTGTCTCAAGCAACAAGCTGGTCATCCCGATGATTGCGTTCATCGGGGTGCGAATTTCGTGGCTCATGTTTGCCAGAAACTCACCCTTTGCTTCGGTGGCGGCCTGTGCCTGATCGTTGGCGGCTTCCAGTTCTTCAGCATACGCTCGTAGCTCTTCGGCGTTGTGGTGCTTTTCGTTGGCTCGCAGGGAAAGCGTTATCATGCTCCCGAGAGTCTCGGCCATGATCTCGATCAATTCGATGTCGAGGGGCCCAAAGCGCGACGGCTGGGCTTCCTTGGAAACAAAACTGAGCACGCCGTACGGGTTTCCATCCACGATGATGGGCGTTCCAATGTAAGACTCGTAACCCTTGGCAAGATAGAATGGATGGGTTGCCATGTCTTCGTTAAGGCCGACATGGGAATACGCCATTGTACGTGCTTCATGGTGCGTCCGCACACTATACGTGTCATGAAGTGGAAGCTTTTGTCCGACGGAGTAGCTTGAACTGTCGGAGTTTACCGCCTGGATTGTAAAGACTTCGTCTTCAATTCGGGCGAGAACGCCGGTACCCATTCGATAGATCTCACGGCCAATCGTGAGCACGTCGTCAACAACTTCATCTGCTTTTTCGTGACCACGGTTTCGTAAATCGTGGATCTTCTTCAAGCGTTCGACAAACGAAGAAAGTGTAATCGAGTTACGGACTTCGCTTTCGAGGAGACGAGTGTTTTCAATTGCGACGGACGCCTGGTTAGCAAAAGCCTCCATCATCTCGACGTCGTCTTCTGTAAAGTCTACATCGTCGATTGTGTTTACGGCCGTTATGATTCCGAGTACGCGATCCTGGTAGTATAGCGGGACCTCAACCATCGAACCAGATTGCGACTCCTCTCGTCGTTCACGGTCGTAGTCGTTCATACGGTCGTCGTCGACACCGTTTCGAAGTAGTAACGATTTTTGTTCGCCCAGTACCCATCCGGACATTCCAACCCAGACTTCGCTGTAGGGTGGCGAACTGATCCGTCGTTGAGCAGGTGCTGATTGTACAAAGTCGACTACGGATTTTGTCTCGATGTCGATGTGCTGAAGCCGCACGTCAGAAGCGGGAAGAGACGCCGCGACGCTTTCAACAATTTGTCGTAGCAGCTCTTGCAGTGATTTGGAACCCGTAAGCGATTGTGCAACCGCATACATCGACTGCGCTCGACGGAGCATATTCTCAAGCTCCATCCTGCTTTGTCCGGCAGAAGCTGCCAGAAAGTCGACAGCTGATCGGCTGTTATCGCCCTCCGCTGCAAAAGCTGCTACGATTTCGACAGGGGGTTTGTCTGCCTCGACGACGACCGGGGACAGGCGTGCGTGCACGGTAGACCATCCGTACGTAGCGGTGCCGATTCGTAGGGTCGTCTCGGATTTCTCCGTAGAGCGTGTCGTCGTGCGAGCTGCCGCGACGTCGTCAGTATGAATAAATTTGAAGATAGACCGGCCCGGAAGCGATTCGCCGGTATAGCCAAACAAACGTTCACATCCGGAGGATGCAAACAGAATGGTGCCATCGGTTGAATAGCGAATCAGGGCGTCGTGCGAGCAATCTATGAGGCGAGCGTAGCGATTATAATATTCTTGTACTACTTGTAGCTCGCCGCGTATGGTGGTTATGCTCTGCTCTAAACTGTCTATCTCCTGCTGTAAATCTGAATCTTGAGAATACTTGGGTTCCATAACTCTGCAGGAGTTAAAAGGGTATCAATAGTAATATTATTCGAAAGAACGTGAAATTGATATCGGCAGGTTATTGGTGGACATAAAGGTTTGCGGATCGGAACTGGCGCTTTTCGACCAGGACAGATCGCCTGCAACGAGGTACTTTGGGGCGACGCATCCCCCGCCGGAGGGGCTGCGAGGTTCTGGTCTTTGCGACTGACTCTGGCGCCCGTCTAGGCAATGGTTGCGCCGACGCTTTCAGCCGCCAGTTTCGAAAGGACTATTTCGGCGGCTTTGGGATCAGGGACGTCCTGGACGATCATCCGAAGCTTCCCTCCTTTTGATTCCTTAAGGACGTAGCGGTTCTTCAGGTCGGTGAGTGCGGCGAGTAGGCGCTTAAAAACTGCATTAAAGAAAACCTGATCCTGATCAGCGCCGGGGCACGAAAGAAAGAGTCGTTCGTTTTTGTACGAGACTTTCGCAAGTCGCATTGATTGTCCGATTAGCTTTAACCTCGCAGCAAACAGCAGTTCGTCTACTTCTGCGGGTGGCTCACCGAATCGGTCTTTGAGTTCTTCCCGTAGTGCCGCTAAGGCGAGGGTATCGGTGGCGCCACTAATCTGGCGATAGAGGTTGAGCCGCTCTGTAGTATCGGCAACATAGTCTGCCGGAAGCAGTGCTTCGGCATCAAGTTCTATCACGGTTTCGTTTACGGGCGGTGGCGGAGGTGCGTCTCTGAAGAGTTCTGCAAATTCGTCGGCGCGCAATTCCTGGACCGCTTCGTCGAGAATCTTGTGATAGGTTTCAAACCCGACATCCGCAATGAATCCACTTTGTTCAGCGCCAAGCATGTTTCCTGCCCCTCGAATATCGAGGTCTCGCATGGCAAGGTTGAATCCGCTCCCCAATTCACTGAATTCTTCAATTGCATTCAGTCGTTGCTTTGCCTCCTTGGTGAGCGTGTGCACTGAAGGAACGAGCAAATAGCAATACGCCTTTCGGTCGGAACGACCTACACGTCCGCGGATTTGATGGAGCTCTGCCAAACCAAAACGGTTTGCATTATTGATGATGATTGTGTTTGCGTTGGCGATGTCGAGTCCGTTCTCAATGATGTTAGTCGACAGCAAAATGTCAAACTTGTGTTCTTTGAATCCCAGCATCACCTTCTCGAGACGCGGCCCTGGCATTTGTCCATGGGCAACCTGAATCCGGGCGCTGGGAATCAAATTGCGAAGGGTCCCGGACATCTCTTCGATTGACTGAACGCGATTGTGAATGAAGAAGACCTGCCCGTCTCGGTCAATTTCATACTGGATTGCTTCGCGGATCAGGTCGGTACTGTAGGAATGAATCTCTGTTAAGATCGGCTGGCGGTTCGGTGGTGCTGTTGCAATGATCGAAAGGTCTCGCGCGCCGAGGAGTGAAAACTGCAGCGTGCGTGGGATTGGCGTAGCGGTTAGCGTCAATGTGTCAACATTCACGCGCATCTGCTTTAGTTTTTCCTTAACCGTAACTCCAAAACGTTGCTCTTCGTCGATGATCATCAGTCCGAGGTTCTTGAACTCGACGTCTTTTGAGACAATCCGATGTGTTCCGATGAGGATGTCGACGTCCCCTCGTTTCACGTTTTTCAAGATTGTCTTGACCTCATCCTTAGTGCGGAAGCGTGAGATGACGTCAACGTTTACGGGGAAGTCTTTGAGTCGTTGGGTGAAGGTTTCTCCGTGTTGGTCAGCGAGGACCGTCGTAGGGACCAGGATTGCGACCTGCTTTCCGTCTTGCACTGCCTTGAACGCTGCCCGGATTGCTATTTCTGTTTTACCAAAGCCAACGTCTCCACACACCAACCTGTCCATCGGCACGGGTTTGGTCATGTCGTCTTTTACTGCCTCGGCTGCCTCAGCCTGGTCTGGGGTGTCCTCATACTTGAACGCCGCCTCCATTTCTCGCTGCCACACCGTGTCGGGTTGAAATGCGAAGCCTGGAGTAGCCATCCGCTTTGCGTATAGCTTGATCAGGTCACGTGCAATGTCTTTAACCCGCTTGCGCGTCCGGGTCTTGACCTTTTCCCATTGTCCGGACCCCAGTTTGGTCAATTGTGGATGGTGGCCTTCTTTCCCTGTATAGCGGTGCAGTTTGTGGAGTGCACTGATGTTCACGTACAGCGTGTCGCGGTCCCGGTAAGAGAGTCTTACAACCTCCTGACGTTGTTCCCTGACTGTAATATACTGCAGCCCAACGAATTGTCCGACTCCATAGTCGGTGTGAACTACGAAATCACCGGGTTTCAGGCTCTTTAATTCCCGAAGACTGATTCCGGCCTTCTTGGCCGTTTTGCGGGCTTTTGGTCGATGGAAGCGATCGAAGATCTGGTGGTCTGTGTAGACGGCCAGTCCAATACTTGGTAGAACAAAACCCTCTTGTACCGATGCATCCAGAAGTGAAACGGGCAGGTCGCGAATCTCTGTGTCGAGCAACTCGGCGAGGCGGTCTCGCTGGCCTTTTCCGTCACAGAAGATTATCGTTTCGATTCCCGAGGCCGCCGACTTTTCGAGGTGTGTGCGTAACAGAGCTAGGTGACTGTTGAACGCGGGTTGCGGATTAGACTTGATCGAAAAGGTGTTCGAGCCCTCCCCGTTTCGTTCACTAACCCTGGAAAAATCAAGGCGCCGAAAGCTGGACATCTGTTCGGTCAGGCGATCCGCGGTAAGGAAATAGGCGGATGGTTCGACCAGCTCGCTTAACGGACTGTCTCCCCGGTCTTCGGGACCGTTCGCAGAAGCGTCCCCATCGCTATCGCTTCCCGTCTGTTCGTCGAAGTGTCGGGTGGCCGTTTCGATAATTTTGTCTGCGTACCCCGCAAGTGTTGCCTCACCGAAAAGGACGAGGGTTGCGTCGTCCGGCAGGAGGGCGAGAATACTTTCGCGATCGCCGGGACCAGTGAGTTGGAGGTTTGGCAGAATCAGCTTTTCGTCGAGGCGGCTAACTGATCGCTGGGAGGCGGTGTCAAACTCACGGATTGAGTCGATTTCGTTGCCGAAGAACTCGATTCGGACTGGAAAAGCGCCTGCATAGGGGTAGACGTCAACAATCCCGCCCCTGATCGCCAATTCGCCGGGATCTTGAACGTAGTCTGTTCGCCGAAATCCAAGTTGGATCAGTCTTTCTGCGATGGTTTCAGGTGGCACTTCGGCACCTAGTACCAGTTTCAAGCTGGACGTCTCGATTGTCTCCTGCGACGGTGCCTTTTCGATGAGCGCTTCAACACTGGCTACAATTACGGAATTGGTGCCAGATATAATGGCCTGCAGTACGTCGTTCCGGGCAATCGCCTGGTCTGTGTCAGGAAGTCGTTCCGGATCATACGGATCGTCGCCGGATGGCGGGAGCAACAGAACGTTGTCTTCGCTGGCAATTTCGGCAATGTCGCTGGCAAGGTAGGCCGCGTCTTCGTGTTCGGGCACGAGGCAGAGGAAGCAGCCGGGCTTGTGTTTGGATAGGCCGGCGATAAGAAAGGCTGGCAAGGATCCGGTGGGCCCTCTGACGGCAATTCGGCTTCCCTTGGCGGAATCCGCGATTGCCAATTCTAGCTGGACGTACTCATCCCCCGCCCAGATCTTTTCAGACAGGCTTTGGATTGTTTCACGTGAAACAGTCTGGTCGGAGATTTCCACAGATGCGTCTTTAGTAGGGCTGGAAAGATACGACGATTTTCGTTGCCTGATAGCCACCGCGGAGTCCGGTGTCCAAACCCTGTTTGTCCGATCAGCAGAAGTGTCTACCTGCGAGGATCGAGTAAGCCCTTCCTCCTCTCCGGCCAAAAGCTCTCCCTGGCTCGCTGCGGGCGCTTCCTGAACAAAATGCGTCGCACAGCCAGCGACACGTCTCGAAAAGGCACCAGCTCGCAAAGCGCGATTCTCCACGCTGCGCCAGCCGGTCTGACACACTGTTGTCACTAACCCACCATATATTCCTCCTTCGAACCAGCACATCGTCCTCCGCGTTAGACCGAGAAATCATGACAGAAAAACCTGACTTCAGAATCGACTACGTCGAGTTGCCAGCTGTAGATATTGCTGCAACGAAATCATTTTACTCGGCAGCTTTTGGATGGTCGTTCATCGACTATGGTCCAACATACATTTCCATCCAGGGGGCTGGTCTCGATGGCGGATTTGAGAAAGGTGCTCCGCTTCCAACGCGGATTCATACTGGCCCGTTGGACGAGAAGAACAGTCGCGCGACGAGCGGCTCGCTGGTGATTCTATATTCCGCGAATTTGGAGGCAGCGCTGAAAGCCGTTGAAGATGCTGGCGGTGAGATTGTACGTGGAATTTTTGACTTTCCGGGTGGCAGACGATTTCACTTTCTAGATCCGAACGGAAATGAACTAGCCGTTTGGTCTGAGCCGGCCTAAGATGTTTCACGTGAAACATCGAGGGGATTGCGCTGGTGCCGTTTGCGGCGAAACGTCTTGTCCTGAATGGTCTGACGCGGGTTGAGGGGAGCAGAGGCTTGATACCCAGTTCGAATTGCTGCCGACTCAATTGGTGTTTGCTGAATATGGCTAATTCACAAGTCTGCTAATATACCGGGGTCCGGATGCTCTGGCGGACTAGGCGGCGGACGAAGCGGCGGATGGGCAGGGCACCCAGCCGTCTGTTCGTTCAATTTTCGTTTGAGTCTGCATTCCCCCGCGTTTGTTCGACGTGGACTAGCGTTCTGCGGCAACCTGGAGTTTAGGTGGCGGTGTTTGATTTGCTAGGCTGCGTTTCACTCATGCGGCAGACAGGGGCATTTCGA
>CBDTVC010000109.1:0-7994 GCA_965363925.1 uncultured bacterium
GACACACGTCATCCCCTGAATCGGGATAGAGACGGTTTTTGATCTTTCGGAATTGGGAGGACTTACTACTTCAGAGGCCACAAGCGGTGCCTGTCATTCTTCTGGAACAGTGATTTTGACGAACGACGTGCTTTGGCTCGACGCAATTGGAGCTCGTAAACCAGAGGAAGACAGTCCATGGATCCAGTGATCGGATTCAGATCCATCAGACAAATTCCACAGCGACGTCAATTCCGGTTTTTGAACGCCGGACTGCCACATTGGTGCCGGCGAGGTTTCGGGCTGGGTTGTTCTAATCCAAGTGGTTCTAATCCAAGTGGTTCTAATCCAAGTGGTTCTAACCCAAGTGATTTCGAACCATGTGGTTGCAGTCTACGACCCAGAGCAGGAGATGTCGCGACGGGAGTGGTGAGCTCTTTTTTCACTTCCCTGCCCGGGGCGGACTAATCCCACTAACCCCGCTGAAAGCTAACACATGAACAAAACACAAACCAAAGGCATCTTTGCACCCAGAACCGGACAGCCAGCTCTTACTACGCAACCGCAAGCTCAGTCTCCGAATCAAAAAACTGCACCTTGCTCGTGTCGATTCCCAACCGAATAGTCTGCCCTGGTTCCGGAATCGATTGTGGCTCCACTCTCGCAACCACCGAATGCTCAAGTGATCGAGCGTAGAGAACAATCTCGTTGCCCATCGGCTCAACGACATCCAATAGCATATCCACGCCTACGACACCCGGACGAACATCCGCCCCGACGACCTCCAGATTCTCAGGCCGGATGCCAAGAATCACTTCCTGATCAACCTCAACGCCCGAGAAGCTTTCTGCAACGGGATAGGAAAATACATTGCCCTCAGCTCTAAATAAGGTCTGGCCGTCATTGACAATCCGCCCCGGTATGAAGTTCATTGACGGGCTGCCGATGAACCCCGCCACAAATCGGTTTACCGGGTGGTTGTACAAATTCAACGGCGAGTCAATTTGCTGCACTTCGCCATCTTTCATCACAACAATCCGGTCACCCATCGTCATAGCTTCGACCTGGTCGTGCGTCACATAGATCATCGTTGCACCCAGGCGGCGATGCAATTTTGAGATTTCCGTACGCATCTGAACCCTTAGCTTCGCATCCAAATTCGAAAGCGGTTCGTCAAAAAGAAAAACCTGTGGCTTGCGAACGATAGCGCGACCAACAGCAACACGCTGACGCTGACCACCCGAAAGCTGCTTTGGCTTGCGGTCCAAAATGGGCGTGATCCCCAGTATCTCCGCTGCATGCTCAACACGAGATTTAATCTCGGCCTTGTCATACTTGCGAAGCTTCAATCCGAAAGCCATGTTGTCAAACACAGTCATATGCGGATACAATGCATAATTCTGAAAGACCATCGCGATGTCACGGTCTTTTGGTGGTACATCGTTAACAACCTTGTCGCCAATCTGAAGCGTGCCATCCGTAATACCTTCCAGTCCAGCGATCATTCGCAACGTGGTGCTCTTTCCACACCCGGACGGACCAACCAGGACCACGAATTCTCCGTTCTGAACCGATATATCTGCACCCTCGACGGCGACAAAATCGTTATCGTAGACTTTCCGAACCTTCTCAAGCGTTACACTAGCCATCTGGATTGCTGATTTATCGTTGTCCACCGTCTCGTATTCTGTAAGAATACGCCACAAGCGTTAAGTAATCGAACCCGATTCAGCCACCAACAAAGGGTTGCGGTAGACCAACTGCACCGAGTGCGGGTACTATTCGATCCCCGTCGGCCTTAACTACAAGGGTTAGTTAATTGCGCGTGGATCCGCCGTGGAACGAATTGTCGCTACCAAATCCGTGTTGCCATTCCGCTAAAAATTCTCGAGAACTGTCGAAAGCCGTTCCGGAAACGGTTCGGACGGCGTTCATTTCGTACTTTCCATAGTCTTGATTTGCCGTGAGGTTTCCCCCTGACCAACTGTGCTCGCCACGATGCCAGACGATAAAACCAAGGTTACTATCTACGACGTAGCGAGCAAGGCGGGCGTGGCGATCTCGACGGTCTCCCGTGTCTTGAACGCTTCGCCTGACGTCTCAGACGAAACGCGCGCCAGAGTCAAGCGCGCCATCGAAGCGTTGAATTTTAGTCCGGACCGGATGGCTCGTGCACTCGCACAGCAAAAGGTTCAGACAATTGCGCTCGCGATCCCGACATTCACGACACCGTTTCACAACGAGTTGCTGAAGGGCATTCGCAATTGCATTCATGATGACGACGTCGACCTGCTTCTCTGTGATCTCGGCTCAACTGATCGCCACATCAAACTCGTCAGCTTTCTCAATCGTGGCGCAGTCTCGGGTCTCCTGTTGGCTGGCGTAAAAGTAACAGAGCGAATCGCGACAGAGTTGAAGACGATGAACGCGCCCGTAGTCGTAATTGGATACCACCATCCCAACTTCGATTCCTATTCGTGGGATGACGCCCACGGTTCACACCTCGCCGTTCATCACCTTATCGAAACCGGTCATACGCGAATCGGACTTATTCGCTCGGCATCTCAAAGTAACACCCAGAATGCTCGCCTCGAGGGCTATCGTTTGGCGTTGACCGAGAACAATATCAGCGTTGACGAATCAATAATTGTTGCGGGGCTTACTCCGAAACATGCAGGATATAGTGAAGAGTCTGGATACGAAGCGATGAAACAACTGCTGCTAGTGACCCCCCGAATAACAGCCGTCTTTGCCAGTTCTGATGCACAGGCGCTCGGAGCGCTTCAGGCAATTCGAGAAGAAGGACTGCGTGTACCCCATGACATTGCTGTCGTCGGCTACGACGATGTAAAAACGAGTCGCTTCGTTGGCCTTAGTTCGGTTGACCAGCACATGCTCGCAGTCGGGGAAAAAGCGGCCGCCCGATTGATGAAGCGCGTGGCTGGCACACTGAGCGAACCTCCGACAAGCTTTCTCGAAAAACCCGACTTGAAGATCCGGATGTCAAGTTCGATCGGCTGATCCTCAAAATCCGAGGCAGGCCCGTATCCGTAGGTACTGCGACCGTCCTGGAAAGCTTGTACGGCACCACTACGACCCGGAATCGGCAGATTCTATGGGAATCAGTCCGGGCGCTGCAGTATATTTCACTCGGGACAGTGCGACCGATGTAGCGAATGACGCGCTACAAATTTGCTCCCCAGAATCCGCATCGCAACTTCGCCAATAGCTCTACATCCATGCTTCAAACTGCCGTTACTGAACAGCTCAAATACACCCTCGACTCGACCGACTTTGAGGGTCTGGGAGAACGATACCGTGGAAAAGTTCGAGATACCTATGCATCGGGGGACCGACTGATTCTGGTGACGACAGATCGGATTTCGGCTTTTGATCACGTCCTCAGTCAGAAGATTCCGTTCAAGGGGCAGGTCCTGAATCGACTGGCGGCCTACTTCTTTGAGAAGACCAGTGACATCGTGCCCAATCATGTCGTATCCGTTCCCGACCCGAACGTATTGATCGCTGTAAGGTGCGATACGGTTCCAGTTGAGTTTGTTATGCGTGGTTACCTCGCTGGCCATGCGTGGCGGACGTATAAGACGGGCGAACGCATGCTTTGTGGTGAAAGAATGCAAGATGGACTTCGCCAGAACAGTCGATTCGACAAACCCCTTCTCACCCCAACTACCAAAGAGAATGAAGGGCACGACGAAGACATAAGCCGAGCTGAAATACTAAAGTCAGGTGTCCTCGATGAAACAACATTCGATCACCTGGAGCACCTGTCACGATTACTTTTTGAGCGCGGCACCAAGATGGCAGCGGAGCACGGCCTTATTCTCGTCGACACCAAGTATGAGTTTGGCAAAACGCCAGACGGGACGTACGTCGTCATCGACGAAGTTCACACACCAGACTCATCCCGGTACTTCTACGCGGATACGTACGATCAACTGCTTGAGACGGATCAACCGCAACGCCAACTCTCCAAAGAGTTTGTGCGTGAATGGCTGATGGAGCATGGTTTTATGGGAAAAGAAGGACAAGCATTGCCCGACCTTCCGGACTCATTCCGGGAAAAAGTCGCCCTTCGCTACATCGAGCTGTACGAAACCGTGACTGGGACTTCTTTTGTCCCGGACACTTCTAATGATCCTGTCAAGCGGATAGCGGCAAACCTTGCAGCGGCTCGGGTTACCGAAGCCTAGTCTAGCCGGTAAAGGTCCGTGCGGCGATCCGTAAATAGATTGTTCATCGACGTGATGTCACGGTCGCGACTGCTGGTCGGGTCGATTTCGAATTCGGCATAACCGTTCTCTTCGCTACCGAACTTCTGCAGTTCGTCCCCAGCCGGCGAACAGGCGACGCTCTGGCCGATAAACGTAAGTGCTTCATCGCCAACGTATTCTGTCCCAGTCCGGTTCGACGTAATCGTATAGACGTGATTCTCGAGGGCCCGAATCGGCATCGCCCGCGGACAGTCCTTCCGGACAAGGTTGGAGGGGTGCGCAATCACGTCCGCACCACTTAACGAAAGCGATCGCGCCGCCTCCGGGAAGTACCAATCAAAGCAGATCATGACGCCCAGCCGATACGAGGCTCCACTCCGATCAGCAACGTCGAAAACCGGAAATCCGAGATCGCCCGGAGCAAAGAGTGTTTTTTCTTTGTAAAAGAGATGGACCTTACGGTAAACTCCCACGAGGCCATCGGGTGATGTGATCGCAGCGCTGTTGAAAATCCGACCGCTCTCATCACGTTCGGGAAAACCTCCAACAATGACCGCCCCACTGTCTCGGGACCACTGAATCATTCTTGTAATGGTCGGGCCACCGGAGGCTGCTTCGGCGACAAGATCGAGGTCATCAGCACTCTTGAAAGAATACCCGGTCGCGAACAACTCAGGCAATACGATAAGGTCTGCACGAGAATCTGATAGAAACTCCCCGACAGCACCCAGATTTTTCTCGACCTCGAGATAGGTCGGATCGTATTGAAGCAAGCCGACGATCATAGTGTCTTCTCTAATGCGGTTAATGGCAAAACGTCGCGGCGTAGTACGACTAAGGCTTCTCTGTTGTGATGATTCAGAATCGAAACGCACGCCCAACATTCCTACCAGTCGGTTTGTTCGTGTTCGACCGTCGCTACGCCGCGCGCTGGGGACCACCAGGTTCAATCAATCATCCGAGGGTGGTATCGGGAAGCGGATCGTTAACCCAAATTGATTCGCCGCTTATGAACGTCTCTTTCTTCCAGATCGGGACTGATTCCTTCAGGGCATCAATTAGAAATCGACAGGCGTCAAAAGCGTCTGATCGGTGAGCAGTAGATACACCAATAATCACACTTGCCTCTTCAACGTCGACGACACCAAGCCGATGTAGGACGCACACCTTTTCAATCCGCCACTTCCCTATTGCCTCATCAATCAAGCGGTGCATCTCCGTAAGTGCCATCGATTGATACGATTCATACGACAGCGACTCTGTCTGGACTCCCGAAGTAAACTCACGCGTGGTACCCAGGAATACCGTGACCGCTCCGGCATTCCTATCGCGCAAGAACTTGTCCACACCGGCGGCCGGGAGCTCTTCGTCCATGAGCGCAACCCAACGCTGGTGATCGTCGCCATTTCTTTCGGACTCCGAAACCACTGGGCCCTCCTCGTCAGCCATGTAATTACCCTCCGCTTACGGGCGTAATAAGGGCGATCTCGTCACCATCTCTTACTGCGGATGACCAGTCTGAATAAACGCCGTTGACGGCAACCCGCACATAGTCACGGTAGCCGGCCACTTCTGGATACGCAGAGGTAACGCCGTCAAACACGTGCATTGCGGTCGGATCTTCTGCCGCCACTTCGATCTCAAGACGTTTGGAACCCGTCCGCTCTCTAAGTGAACTAAAAAGCAGAACACTAACTCGAGTATTCCCCACTATTTGGATGCCAGTTTGGACTTGATCGCATCCAGGTCGGGCATCTCGCCAGCGTTCTCAAGAACTTCCGCGTACTGAACAACTCCCTCCTTATCGATGAGGAAAGCGCTTCGCTTTGAAATTCGATCGAGTTTCATCGGTGTAAAGTCGTGATCGTATTTCGTACCGTAATTCGTTGCAACGGTAGCGTCATGATCCGACAACAAACGAAATTTAAGGGCATTTACTTTCGCAAACTCTGCAAGACAAAATGGAGAGTCAGTAGAAATACCGACCACCTTAGTATTGGCATACGAATCGAGGTCGTTCGAAACTGCATTGAGCTCGGTCGTGCAAACTCCGGTAAACGCTGCTGGGAAAAAGAGCAATAATACGTTGCTGTGCCCGACAAATTCACTCAGCGCAAACTGATCCTTTTCATTGTCAAAGAGAGAGAAATTAGGGGCCTTTGTGCCGACTGTAACTTTCATAACGGTTGCTATCTCGTGGTTATATGAGAATCAAATATACCGACTACAGCGCCTTCCGTTCTACCGAAACCGGATCACTTTTACCGGATCCGTTGCTGCCGCAATTCGTGCAGGAACGTATGCAGCCAACGTACAAAGCGCAATGGTCAACACACTTACCAGGAAGAAATCTAAAGAGCTGATCTCTACGGGAGCGGTTGAAAGGTAGTAGGACTCGGCTGGTAAAGGGATTAATCCGAATCGATCCTGAATGAGCTCAAGAATAAGAGCGACTGAAGCCCCGATGGCCGTCCCAACGACCCCAATTACAAAACCAAGTGTCATGAACAGTCTCTTGATCATACGGCCTGATGCACCCATACCCGCCAGAATGCCGAGCTCGGAGGACTTCTCGAGAATAATCATCAGAAGCGTGGCCAGAATATTGAAGGCAGCCACTAGTATGATCACTCCAATGACAAACGGGATAATTCCCTCCTGTAGATTTACCCAAGCGAAGAGGCTTCGAAACACCTGGAAAATCGTTCTGGCCAGAATCGTGTAGCCAAGCGTTTCTACAATTTGGTCAGTCAGGGCATCAACTTTCGTGAGGTCGTCTACAGCAACGTCAAGCCTCGAGACTTCAAATGGACCGTAGTCTAGCAGTTCTCGAGTAGAAGCGATGTTCGCATATACCAACAGATCGTCGTAATGTGCAAGCGCTGTCTCAAACACACCAGCAACAACAAATTGTTTTATCCGTGGCTTCCGGCCTCCGGATGCATCTACGCCAGACCTGATGGAGAAAACGGTAACGACGTCTCCAATCTCCACTCCGAGTCGATCAGAAAGGCTTTTCCCAACCACGATTTCCGGATGAGCGCCAGCCATTAACAGCTCCGCGCTTCCCGAGACAAGGTGCTCTTTTAGATACGGCGGAAACGATTCGACGCCGGTAACCTGAACGCCGTCGATTTCTGTGTTGGATCTGCGGAGCAGAGCGTACTCCTGCACGACTGGAGAAACGCTTACGACGTTGTCGAGCGAACGAATTTTCTCGATAAGTACGTCGGATCGCTGGAGCGGAGCATCTTCGAGATTCTCGACCTGCACGTGGGCGCCAATCCCGACGATCTTCGCTTCTATCTCTGCAGAGAATCCCCGAACAATTGCCAGTGCGAGTAGCAGAGCGGTAACCGCAACAGCAACTCCGCCGATTGCGGTACGGATGATAAACCGCAAGAAGTTCTTACCCTCGCTTTGTCCCTGCGCCCCGCGCAAGTAGCGTATGGTGAGAAAGCGTTCGAGTGTATACGGCAAGCGAGCGTCGTTTTGGAAAAGCGCAGAAATCCACTATGCCAAAACGACGCTCGCTCAACCGTGTTCCTATCGGTCTACCTTACGATTCTTATGCGACCAGATTCTCGACAGCACTTGATGGCCCATCTTTGGCAAACTCCTGTCCAGAGAAGGGGCCATCCAAAACTAGAGAGAAACCAAGGTCCTCAAATTCGGCAGATAAGCGACTCACTTCATCCTGTACCGTCTGTCCCTCACCTGAAGGAACGAGGTACGAGGCCACGAAGATCACATCTGCATCTTCAACCGGTGACGAGGCAACTT
>CBDTVC010000110.1:0-7992 GCA_965363925.1 uncultured bacterium
CCGAAAACACATCCTCAAGAATCGAAACAGAGAACGGCCGGACTCCGGAATTAGTGGTGACAGCGATTCTTCCGTCCTTGCTTAGCGCTAGCCCGTATGGATGTGGTGCAATACGGTATTGTCTACCCCGTGGCGTCAGCAAGCGCCCATTCGGTATCACCGTTGTTCCGTCAACATTGATTGCAGTCGCCAGAGTGCCGGCCGGGGCGGTGACAATCCATCGGTCTTCTGGTTGACAGCCAGCAAGAGAGACGAGCAACAGTAGGAATCCGAAGAGCCGCACCGGGTAGAAACGAATTAGCTGAATAGAATCGTAGCGGTTCAAAGGGATATCAATGGTTTAGTGTGCGGTATGCTGCGCGAATTGCCAGCCCAAGTTAAGGCCCGGCACAACCAAACCTGTCGGGCCATACCACTATGCTTGCCGCTGTGGACTCCGCTCAGTCCTCTGTTCCATCCGTCGCTCGATCTTGTCCGTGATGAGCATGACTATCTCGATCACGATGGTTGTGGCAAGGGCAAGCAGTGGAAATCCAAAACCGATGAACAAGCCGATTGCAGCCGCGACCCAAATCACCGCTGCCGTCGTCAATCCTGCAACCTTGTTGCTTGATTGAATAATTGCTCCCGCACCAAGAAACCCCACACCGGTCACTACTTGCGCAGCAATGCGACCTGGATCGGTACGAATTATATCAAACGGCCCCTCCGTAATCATCGGAATAAGGGAGCCAATAATTACGTAGAGTGTCGAGCCCACAGTAATGAGGACGATCGTCTTCAGCCCCGCAGGTTTGGTCTTTAGTTCGCGTTCGAAGCCGATTATCATGCCGCAAAGAACCGCAAACCCAATTTTTATTCCCAAGCTTGGCAAGTTTTCTAGCAGTATGTCCCACTCTTCAAACATGTCGCGAGCTCGTTGTGTTTACTTTTACAGTGCTACTTAAGTTAAGGTATTCCCGACTTTTCCGGCGCCAATGCAGAGGTATGCACGAGTGGACTGTCCCAGCCTTGAGATTAGCGTGAGCCTGCGGGAAATGGTTTCTCCGCGCTAAACAGATTTGCATTGACCGTCCTGGAGTTCGTCAACGGAAGTCGTTGTTGCCGAAACGCGAAGCATCTGCTTGTTCGTTTCATCACATTGGGAATCCTGTTGACGCTTACCCCCACCACCCCTGGTTTGGCTCAGGTACCATCCGCAATGTCGAACAACTCTACACTTGGACTTGAAGGTGGAATCGACGGGTATGACACGCCTCGTTTTACACTAAAATTGGTACGCGCGTCACAAACCGTCGCCGCCTTGGAGACGAAGGGTGCTGAAACTTTTGATTTCACGCCTGGAGACTGGCTTGAGAGACGAAATCGTGACGGCTTCTTTCATTTGGGCGACCTGAATATCCGCTATCGTAGGGCGGGAGCGGAAGAATGGTTCGCGGCGTCAACTGCCGCAAACAGGAAACCGGTCCTGCCGATACAAACACCATCACCGGCCACGCTCGCCGCCGCTGACCTGGCGCCGACTCTTCCCGGTGACCTGCCTGTAAACATCAAACGTTTGTGGGAAGTCCGCAACGGTGCGCTCGAATTACGATTTACGTTAACTAATACGTCAGCTGACGTTGTTGAAATCGGGGCACTTGGGATTCCGATGGTATTCAACAACATCCTGCACGAACGTTCACTTGAAGAGGCCCACGCCAGGAATGTATTCTACGATCCGTACATCGGACTCGATGCGGGCTACTTGCAAGTCACACGTCTAAACGGCCATGGACCAGCGTTGGTCGTCGTGCCTACCGAGAGTTCGTCATTTGAGGCCTATCGACCACTGCTATCCGACTCGACGCAACGCGGTATTACGTTCGAAGGATTTTACGAATGGATGATTCACTCCTACGCGTATGCGGATGGACGCCCAGATGCCGAATGGAAATCTGCACAACCCTGGAATCAGCCGACGTCCGTCGCGCTTGCTCCAGGGACGTCACGCAGCTTTGGCGTACGCTTTCTTCTCTCCAATGAAATTCGCAACATTGAAAACACGTTAATGGAGTACGGGCGTCCGGTCGCAGTTGGGATCCCGGGATACATAGTGCCGATGGACCTCGACGCGCAACTGTTTGTGTCTGCTCGCAGCCCGATCGTTTCAATTCAGGTTGAGCCAGCTGGTGCCCTTTCTGTTTCCCAGGATACACATTTTGTAAATTTGGGCTCACAAAATGCACCCGGCGATACTAGCACAAGTGCAGGCAAGCGCTCAGGTATGAACCAGGCTAGCTACGTCAAGTTTTCGGTGCGCGGTAAGGAGTGGGGGCGCGCGCGCATGACGATCGAATACGCGGATGGCCTGCGACAATCGATCCATTACAAGGTCATCAAGTCACAGCAAGAAGTACTGAAAGACGTTGGAGCCTTTCTCTTTAACGAGCAGTGGTTCGAGCAACCGGACGATGCCTTTGGGCGAAGCCCCAGCGTCATCTCCTACGATTACTACAACAAGCGCCAGGTGACACAAGACAACCGCGCATGGATTGCCGGACTAGGTGACGAAGGAGGATCAGGAGCGTGGTTGACGGCCTTTATGAAGCAACTTGCGATACCGGACAGTAGTGAGATTCGAAAGCTTGAACGGTTCGTTGACGAAGTCCTGTGGGGCCGTCTTCAGTATGCGGAGGGTGACTTGAAATACGGCGTCCGGAAAAGCATCTTCTACTTCGAACCAGACGAAATGCCGGAAGGCACGTACTCGGACTCAATCGACTACGATGTTTGGTCAAGCTGGAATAAGGAACATGCCATGACCGTTGGTCGATCGTTCAACTATCCGCACGTTGCTGCTGCCTATTGGGTGATGTACCGATTGGCTCGAAACAACGCCGGCTTGGTAATCAACCATACGTGGGATTGGTATCTCCGGCAAGCATTCGAGACGACGCAAGCCATGGTTAAGTTTGCGCCAGAGCATGCCCAGTTTGGACAAATGGAAGGAACAGTTTTTCTGCGCATCCTGGAAGACTTACAGCGCGAAGCGTTTGCCAATGAGGCTAAAGACCTGGAGATAGCCATGCGAACACGCGCCGATGTGTGGCGTTCGTTGGCGTTCCCTTTTGGTAGCGAAATGCCTTGGGACTCGACCGGCCAGGAAGAAGTCTACACATGGTGTCGTTACTTCGGCTTTGACGAGAAGGCCCTTGTAACACTCAATGCTATTCTTGGCTATATGCCGACCGTTCCGCATTGGGGGTACAACGGAAGCGCGCGCCGATATTGGGATTTTTTGTACGCCGGTCATCCGACGTATTCGAGACTTGAGCGACAGCTACACCACTATGGGTCGGGCATCAACGCAATCCCCGTGTTGTCCGAATTCAGATTAAATCCAGATGATCTGTATCTACTACGCGTTGGATACGGTGGATTAATGGGAGCAATTGCGAACATCACAGAGGACGGCTTCGGCCCGAGTGGATTTCATGCCTATCCGTCTACGTTGGACATTGATAGATACTCTGGCGACTACGGTCCGAATTTTTTCGGTCACGTTATGAATGTTGGGACATACGTCACTGAGCATCGTGATTTCGGATGGCTTGCTTTCGGCGGCGCCATCGAGGTGACCGATGAGCTGGTGACAGTGCACCCGCGAGATGCCTTTCGCGCTCGCCTTTACCTGGCACCATTGGGGATCTGGCTGACCCTTGATGCGGGCAAGTTTCAATCGATCAGCCTACGCCCTTCAACCGGCGAACTGGTTGTCACGTTTGAACCGGCAACTCCAACCACACCCGTGGCGAGGCTACGAATTGAGCGGCCGGGATTCCGGGGCGGTGAAGCAATGTATTCTCCGGTCGAAAGCGTATTGAGCGCTCGAGGTGCGTATACCGTTCCACTTTCCAACGACACAAAGACCACAGTAACACTTAGGCGCCAGTAGCAGCCGCGTCCCATAAGGCGGCTATGTTGTCAATTTTTCAGTAAAGAGATGAGTACTCAAACTCATCGACGATTTGCATTGCTCCTGGTCATGTTCGTGACTAATGGCGGAATTGTCGGGCGTGTATTCGGGTGCAAGCTTCCGGCCCGGCACAACTGATCTCAGCGATCGTCATGCTCCGCTCGAATTCCGTCGCCGATGACTGCGTGAATTTACAGGGTGCTGTCCTTTATTTCGACGCGGGTCTCACGACGAGCGCCTCAAAACCAATTGTTCTGCTGAAGACTTAACTTTGGCTTGCCCGGCAACGCACCCCGTGCTTGCCCTGTCTAAACCGACGTCCGCCGTCACGACCCAACCGACACAGTAATGCCGAACCTCAACCTACTTCGCCAAGCTCTTCTCTCCGTCGTTCTTCTAACTCTTCTGGCGGGTCCAGATTCTGTTCTTGGACAGGATCCCCAACAGAAACAGGAACTATCAGCCGCCGAGAACGAACTCTTTGGAGCACTTGAATTTCGGTACGTGGGACCAAACCGCGGCGGTCGTGTAACCGCTGTCGCGGGCACGGCGATGCAGCCTGGGACGTTCTACTTTGGCGCAACGGGCGGTGGCGTCTGGAAATCAACTGACTACGGCATTTCCTGGTCTAACGTATCGGACGGATTCTTCGGTAGCCCGTCGATTGGAGACATCAATGTTGCCGCTAATGACCCCAACATCATCTATGTCGGGACCGGCTCTGATGGATTGAGGAGCAATGTCATTCCGGGTGATGGCGTTTACAAGTCGATTGACGGTGGCGCTTCCTGGAAGCACCTCGGCCTCGAAAAGACCGGGCATATAGGGGCTGTTGAGATTGATCCCCGCAATCACAACACCGTCTTTGTGGCTGCCATTGGGAATGCCTTTTCGCCCAACCCCGAACGCGGTGTCTATCGCACCAGAGACGGCGGTGCGTCGTGGGAAAACGTCTTGTTCGTTTCAGACAGTACCGGCTTTTCGGACATTGAGTTCATGCCGTCGAACCCCGACATCGTTTACGCAACGGCTTGGCGTGCCGAAAGGAAACCGTGGACGATCATCAGCGGCAGTCAAAAAGAGAACGGTATCTATCGATCCGTTGACGGTGGCGATACTTGGGCGAAGATCGGGAAGGGACTGCCATCGCTCATGGGTAAGATTGACCTGGCCACCACGGCAGCAGACTCCCGGCTCGTCTACGCAATCGTCGAGGCACCAGGTGACGAAACTGGCCTGTACAAGTCGGTAGACCAGGGAGAAACTTTTGAGCACGTCTCCGATGACTCGCGCTTGCTGGAACGGGCTTTTTATTACACCAACCTCGAAGCCGATCCAACCGACGCCAACGTACTACACTCCCTGGCAACGTCGTACATAAAATCGACGGACGGCGGGAAGACGTGGGAGCGTCGATCCGCACCGCACGGTGACCATCACGACATCTGGCTAAATCCAAACAATCCGGATCTATTGATCCAAGCCAATGATGGCGGAGCAAACGTTTCGTTTAACGGCGGGGAAACCTGGACCACCCAAATGAACCAGCCAACGGCCGAAATCTACCAGGTCGAAGTGGACAACCAATATCCGTACTACCTGTATGGTGGGCAGCAGGACAATTACACCGCCATCGCTGTCCCTAGTAATCCGCCGCATGCTCACCAGGCAGGTGCTGCCGGATTGATTACAAATGTTGGCGGATGCGAAACGGGCCCTGCGGTTCCAAGCCCCCGCAACCCCGACATCGTTTATGCAAATTGCAAGGGCAACTTCACAGTGTATAACAAAGCGACGGGGCAGGAGCAGTCCTACTCGGTAGGCGGACAGTACATGTACGGCCACAACCCCGGTGACTTGATTTTGCGATTCCAGCGGGTCTCCCCTATTCACGTTTCGCCTCACAATCCGGACCGCGTTTATCATACGTCGCAATACGTACACAGGACAGAGGATGGCGGCAAAACGTGGGACACTATCTCGCCCGACTTGACGGCTTTCGAGGCCGACAAGCAGGTGATTTCTGGGAGCCCGATTACGCGCGACATCACTGGCGAAGAGTTTTACAGTACCATTTATTCGATCCGCGAATCTGTGCTTGAGGAAGGTATAATCTGGGTAGGAGCAAACGACGGCCCTGTCCACCTTACCCGTGATGGTGGGCGTAACTGGACCGACGTCACCCCAAGGTCGTTGCCTGGCGGGGGGCGGATTGATGCTGTTGAGCCGTCTCCTCACGATCCGGCTACGGCCTACTTCGCGGCGCTCCGCTATCAACTTGGTGATTCTCGTCCACACCTGTTCAAGACAACCAACTTTGGCAAGACTTGGGTACGGATCGTTAATGGGCTGCCAGAGAATGCGCCAACGCGCGTGATCCGAGAAGACCCTGATCGCGAGGGGCTGCTCTATGCGGGTACCGACGTCGGGCTTTTTATTTCATTTGATGGCGGATCAAACTGGAGGTCCTTCCAACGGAACGTTCCAGTTACGCCTATAACAGACATGAAGGTTTACCGTGACGATCTTGTGCTGTCGACAATGGGCCGCGGCTTCTGGATTCTTGATGACTTGAGCAGCCTCCATCAGGACATCGACAAGATCAGCGCAAGCAACGATGACGCGCCGGCACTATTCAAGCCACGGGACACACATCGGTTTCGATTTCGTTCACCGGGCTCAACGAGTGCCATCCCATCGCCTGACTATGGACAACCGGGAGTAATTATCGACTACTTCATCCCTAAGAAGGCGGACGAAGAAGCACCTGATCCGGTCGTCAGACTGGAAGTCCTCGACGCTGCGGGCCAAATCGTTCGTCGCCTAACAAGCGACGCAGCAGAGTCATCCTCAGACGACGCAATTGCAGCAGAACCGGGACGTGACATGGCAACGAATCAACTACCGTTTGTCCTTTCGGGTTCGCTATCAAACGAACCGGGATTAAATCGGTTTGTGTGGGACATGCGGCACGCTGGCCCCTGGCACGAAAACGAGCGTCGTCGTTATTCCGGTGGCCCGATGGCGACACCCGGGGCGTACCAGGTTCGTCTCTCGGTTGGAGATGTCACGATGGAGCAACCGGTTGAATTGCTCATGGACCCGCGTGTACTGGAAGCAGGTATCATCGCCGGGGACGTTGAGGCACAGTTACTGCTGTCCCAAGAGGTTTCGTCCCTGTTATCTACTGCAAGACGACTGGCTAATGACGTAGATGAGCGACTAGAAGCCGACAACAAACAGTCAGATACAACCGCAGAAAGTGAGCCGGGAAATCCGGAGCTTCAGGTATTAAGCGACGCGTTGAATCGTGCAGAAGGCCGATACACCCAACCAATGCTCGTGTCTCAAATCGAATACCTGTATGGCAAATTGAACCGTGCAGACCAGTACCCCGGTAGAGACATGCGCGAACGGTTCGAGGTGCTTCGTGCCGAGGTCGCGGTATTAGCTGAACGGTTCGAGCGAGCCGGCCAATAGATTGGACCTGATGCGCCTGTTGCGTGGACAGAGGATCCAGAACGTTGGCGACACACGGGCGATCGTTATCCAAGAAAGTGACGACCATCAGGCGGAGACGACCGCGGCTAGCGCAACACCACGAGGTTGTGTCGACTACTGGCGGCTCCCGCATTAATCACGAGAAAGTAGGCGCCCGGCGCAAGAGAATCCGATCCAAGACGCAAATGATGAGTGCCAGCGCCAAGTTGGGATCCCGGTTCTTTGACGACCGAGCGACCGATGGCATCAAATAACTCTATCTGTACCGCTGAGGGCTGAGAGAGCTCGATCACAACGGTAGGGTGGTCGACAATCGGGTTCGGGTAAACGCTTGACCGCATGTTACCCGACTGGGCAAGAATCGACACCTCCATCGTTCGACTATACGAAACAACTCCGCTCCAACCAACCGATGCAACCCTGAATTCGTATCCGCCAACCGCAAGGCCGGAATTAACGTACGAGTAGTCAGTGCTGTTGGACCGACTATCTGCATGAACGGTGTGCACCCTTGACCAATCGGAGCCGGCGTG
>CBDTVC010000111.1:0-7978 GCA_965363925.1 uncultured bacterium
TATGGAGCTTGCCTATGCGTACTTTGAAGCCGACAAAGACAGCATTGCCATAGAGCAGTTTCTTGAATTACTGCCAGATCTGCTCGAGACGCACGGCGATGGCGGAGCAGTAATCATCGCGAACAGCAACCTGGCCAACGCGTATTTCAAGCTCGGCGAGTTCGATTCGGCGGAACAGTACTCGCGCATTTCACTGGACGGACGTATTCGGCTCGTGGGCGAAGAGCATCAGTTTACTATTGTCGGGATGATGTACTACGCGAATATTGTCGCTGCAACAGATCTGGACGCAGCGCGACCTTACTTCGAGAAGGTCATTGCCAACGGCGCTGCAGCGTGGCCGGATGGATACTATCGACTTGCTGAAATGCGCGAGCTTTATGCCAAATCGCTGACGAAGCATGGCCTTCATCAAGAAGCGCTTCGATACGCGTTGGATTCCTGGGATCACTACGAGCGCACGCCCAGCCTGTCGCCGACAAAGCCCGCTGAAATGGCAGAGTTGATCGCGGGTGTGTATCGCGAGGTCGGTGATACGGCAAATGCCGAGCGTTGGGAGGATGCTCACCGCAAGACCTTGCCGCAGGCGACTGAACTTTAAACGGCATCATCCTTTGAGGGCGACGCGACAGTTTGGCCAAAGGGGTCCCGAGTGAAATCGCAACAAGAGATCTGAGACAGGATGCATCGCCGATGCCGATGGTCAGAAGTTAACTGGCGGGGGTGAAATACGCTGGCAAGCCCATCACCTCGTTAGAATAATCCGAACGGAACGTGACGAACTCGCCGCGAGGACCCGCCTCGGCATCCCAGAGGTCGCGATCCAGGCGGCCGATGTCTGCACCATAGAGATGCAGGCTAACAGCCGGCTTCGCCGAAGCACATTCGACCTGATGAAACAGGTGGCGCTCGCTGACAAGCAAACGGACGTTTCCAGCAGGACAAATTCGCTCCTCGATCTGCTCCGGAGCAGCGGCCAAGCCCGGTGCTACCTCGTATAACCGTTCTCGCTCCTTTCCGGCAAGACACACGAAGGCACACCAACAGCGATGGTTGTGGATAACGGCGGCCTGACCTGGCATGAAGACGTCCAGAACAATGCTCAACGTGGCTTGCTCGTTCACGTAGAGCAAGTAGGACGCGTACGGTGAATCCGGCACACACACAAGGTACCGCGGGTCCCGTATTCGCCAGCCTGATACAAACGCCTCGGTCAGTTCGCGAATCGCCTCTAGCGTTTCAGGCTCGTCCAAATTCTGGCCAACGATGCCGTTGCAGCGTCGAGCGAACGTAGTGAACGCCTCATCTTCGAGAGTGGCAGCCGGACAAGCGTCGGAATTTTCGCTAAGCGAAGCAGTTGATTTCAAATCAGTTTTCCCATGGATCGGCTGGTGACTGGCTCTGTTCGTGAAGTCGAACATCGGTGTTTAGTCGTCTTGTTCGAACCGGAAGACCGCTTCGATAGACGTGTCGAATGCAATCGCGATCCGGAATGCCAACTCAAGAGACGGTGAGTACTTCGCTGCCTCGATCGCGTGGACCGTCTGTCTCGTGGCCCCAATGAGATCCGCCAGCTCCTGTTGCGTCATTTCTTTTGCATGAAAACGTAGATGTCGGATGTTGTTCCGAATTGCGCCTTTGATCGGGCTATCCCTGCGAGATGCAGCCGCCATGTCAGGATCCTCGATGATAAAAATACAGGCGCGTCACAGAATTGATAGAACTTGCGACAAAGACTCCGAGAACGAGAATGTTGAGTGTCACTAGCGGCAGCGATCCGACAAATTTGTCATCAAGGTATTCACCTAACACACCTGTGATTACCAGGTGTCCGATCGCAGCGAAGACGACAAAAATCAGGATGTAATATGCGTTGCGAAAACCCTTTCCTTCGATTTTTCGATCGCGTTCGTCTTTGTGAACCCGAAATTTATCAATCGACTGAGCGGAATCAAGTATGATCTCGACTGCCGTCGCGATAAGAATGACACGGATGAAGAGGCTACCGAGTCGATCAGAAACCGGCTCAACGCTATCGGGCAACCCGATTACTGCCAGTATATAGTAGCCCGCGATTGCCAGGGCAGAGCCTAAGGCTGCCCAAGCGTAGAGTTGTTGGCGTGACATAGCTGCTTTTGATTTGGGTGCACGTGGATTGTGTATTGTACACTAAGTACGTCATACATTACGCAATGTATATTATAAGTTACATCAAGTAACAATTTATATACTTTCCTTGGTCGTTTGTCGAGAGCTGTGGGTTGGGAGTCGATGTGAAGCGAACGCGGCGTTTGCCCGGTCCACCTTTTGAAGGTGCCCGTCAACGCACTTTGCGCGGAGAAGCCGGTCACGATCGCCACTTCAATAAGGGGGACGTCCACTTGTCGCAAAACCCGCCAGTCAAGCTCTCGCAGTGGGTCGTCAACAGGCGTTTGCTTAGCCTCCGGCTCCTCCCTGTTGCAAACCAGACGTGAATCGTTTCTCGATACTCAGGCTTTTGGAATCGTGAGGAAGGCAGCTGCCTTCAGCGCATCAGAAGAGACTCGAAGAAGTAAAGCGGGTTACTGCTACAGCTCTTCGTCGTCATAGTACAGACTAACGCCCTTCACCCGGTCAGCCTTTCGGAGCTCAGACACAAACGAGGAGGCATCCGCGCTGCTCTTCAGACGCACGTGCAGCGTAAGTGCGAGATGATCAGATTCTCCGGGCTGTCGCACGCTGAGGACGGCAGAATTCCGACAATGTCGATCAAGGGGTGCCTGATACGTCGGCGGCGTTGGTCCGTTTTCTGCGTCGTAAGCAAACTCGAGGAGCATGGCATTCCGGTGCACGTGACCGAAACCAAAACCAGTAGTTGACATCACAGTCAGGCCAATGGCGGCTGTCCCTATCCAGGCGGCACCATACATTCCAACTCCCGATGCAAGACCCACAGCCAGCGTAAAGAAAATGAAAACGATATCGTGCGTGTCTTTCACCGCTGTTCGAAAACGTATGATCGACATCGCACCGACCAGGCCGAAGGCACGTGCAAGATTACTTCCGATCACCAGCATCACAAGCGCCGTGACCATCGGCAAGACAACCATCGACCGTACAAACGAAGGGGCGTAGCTGGTCCCGCGATACGTCCTTCTGTAGATCCACGCAATGATCACCCCGCAACAAAGCGCGACGACAAGACTGGAGACGACATCGCCCGAATCCACGGGTCTAAGTAGGGGTATTCCCTGAAGCTCTCGAAGCATGATTAGTATACCCTGGGGAGCATCCGCAAATTAGCCTGCGGATGGTGTTGCGTCGATAGAAATCTGCAGACACAATTGCGCTGACAACTGGGCGCTGACACCTGTGCCATGGCGCCTGTGCAATGACAATTATACAATGACACCAGTGCAGATCGAATCGTATGGAAAATTTGGTTTGGTAACGCTCTCATAATGTATCAGGCACGGGTGCCATCCAATTCGTTAGAACGAGGTTTGCAGCAACCCCGGTCGAAGAGAACGCCCGCCTGCAAACGAAGCACGTCTTCCGTGCGTTGCACGCGCACAGGCGTCCATAGTGAGTACGTATTTCGAAAGTGCCTTTTTCTGGACACCCAGTTCAGCAAGTTTTGCCTTCAGCCAGCTCGGATAGTGGTAATCAAATTTCACTTCCAGGATGAAGTGATTGTCGTAGACTGGAACGGGCGCTTCCGCCCCAAGCCGCCCAAGTCGGGCGGTAAATCGTCCTCGAAGGTTCCTGTCGAATGTAACGCGGAGGGTAGGATCGTGCACACCAACAAAGGCCTCTCTTTCATAAACGACGAGCACGGCAGGTTTTAGCGAATACCGGCGACAGAAGAAGCGAAATCGATTAGCAGCGGCCTGCTCATCTTCCGGGAAAGAAAGTGAGTCGGCACTTCCAGCAAGCCACAGAGAAATATCGTCGAGCTTCGCGTGGGCCCTTGATTTCCAGGATGTAGAGCCCTGTTTCCTCTTTAGCTCCAGAGATACAACCGACGATCCATTCACGTCGCCGTAGCCTCGGATACGAACTTTGAGACGCTTCCTGACTCCTTCCTTTTTGGACTCATACATCGCCCCACGCGAAGTATCCAGGTAGATTCCGCGAACAGTGTACGCTCCGTCGCTCTGTGCGTGGGCGTCGGGCGCTGTATATAGCTGGACGTGCCGCCTCAGTTCGTCTGCGGCTGAGTTATGGACGAGATATTTATACTCGTGTCGCATTGCCCCACCAGTCTCTCCATCGGAACAATCCTGCAAACTCAGCGCGCACGCGGTCTCGCAATCGGATGGGTCGGGTTGCAATTGCCGCCTCAACGAGTAGACCGTCGAGCAGCAGATCCGTGTCAGTTGCGTCGAGTTCACAGGTGACGACAACGGAGGCAACGCCCGCTACATAAGCAACTTCCTGGCCAACATGGAGCGCCGTGGCTGAAACCTGCACTCCTTCAATCGTTACCGAAACAGAATCTCCGCTTGCAATCTGATGTCGCAGAGGAACCGGAACTGCAATCGCAGCAATCCATGTCGATGTGTCTACAATTCTGACTAAAACGGAGTCACTCGACGGGCGCGTTACCAGGCCGGAGATTGGCGTTCGAATAACAAATGATTCTCGTTGCCGCTCAAGCGCGTAAAGCTGTTCCCTGCCCGCGCCAAGTCTGCTCGCAGCAAGTTGCTGCTCAGACAGACGGGCGCCACTTTCGAGGACGGCAATTTCAGACTCTGTTACAGCGATGCGGCCGCGCAGAGAAACCTCTTCTCTTTCAGCTCGATCAACTTCGTCGGTTGCGACAGCACCTTGTACTTGAAGTGCCCGCAGGCGACTGACAATCCGTTCTTGAAGAGCAAGACGCTCCCTCGTCCGCTGGAGCCGGGTCTTTGCTTCGTCGATCTCTGCCGCCTTTGCTCCCTCGCTGAACGTTCGAGCTTCTGAAGCGAGTACGTTAATCGAGGTGGACTTGTCCGTCAGCTCTCGATCGAACAGGGCCGAAGCAAGCACACCTATAGTGTCTCCAGCAATTGCGTTTGCTCCCAGCCGCAATCGGGGAGAAAGGACAAACTCCGCCACATCACCCCGCTCAATGGTCTGAACCAGGTAGCGATCCGTAACGGCCCCCGATCGGTTTTCAAGCTGGGCGTGAAGGGTGCCCTGTCCCGATCGCTCCAGTGACCAGACGTGTTTTGCAAAAATCTTGCCGGGGACTCGGATATTTTGACTGATGTTAACCGGCAAAAACCATATCACCGCGCCGACAAACAATGCAGCCGCTGCAAACACAATCCAGGCCCGACGGTCTCGTTGTTTCATCGGATACCCACTGCAGTTGTGGACCCGGCTGGTTTACCATCAACCGAAACTCGGACTATCAACAAACCTGATCGAGCTGCAGGAATGACGCCCTCCAGATGATGCTGCCCAGCAGTCATCAGGCCGGGCTCAGATCGAGCAACTCGTCTTCCAAGAACATCGAACACTTCGACGAGCACATCACCTGGATGAGGAAGGGTTATTGCCAGCGATGCGTGCCCGGCAAACGGGTTCGGATAAACCGAAAGTGCAAACTGCAGCGCCGGTTCAACATCATCCGTCCCAACACTAGTTGCATTTGCCCTTCCCGGTGACCCATCGCCCGAGACAGAGGGGCGCCAAGATGATGCAATTGAATTGTTCGAACGTGCGTCCGTGAGTTCCAGTGACCTTCCAGTTCCGTCCGCATCAGAAGGCCATGGTGGTCCGTCGCTATATGAGACCGAATCAGCCAACACACCTGAGCCGTCACGGAGCGTCAGGACATCGCCGGCATTTCCCATTCGGAATGGGAGATTACCAAAACAAGGGAAACCAAACGTATTCCCAAAGGCACTTGGGTCTTCACACACCACTACAAATGCTCCGGGCAGAATTGTCCCGCTGACCAACGTTGTCGAATTACCGGCGTCTGAAATCATCCAGCCACTCAGGTCAACAGGTGATTCGCCAATGTTTGTTAGCTCGAGCCATTCACCGGACGTCCCGGTCGGATTGTATTGAATCTCGTTAATCACAATGGCTGAAGGATCTCCAGGGTCTCCAACAAAATGAGCAGTTAGTGAAATTGCATCCGCCGGATCGACACTTAACACTCTATCAGTTGCATCCGAAGATCCCGTCCAATGGCTGAATCGATAACCGGCATCCGGAACAGCCGTAATCGGAAGGGTCACTGAATCGTAGTACTCGCCTGCCCAGGCCGTTCGAAACGACTCCCTGTTTACGAACACCCGTCCTCCTATCTCTCCTGCAACGGAGACAGACACCGGTGACCTACTGCTGACCCCAAAGAAACTCTCAACGTGAGTCGACATATTGGACGGACGCTGCGAGCCGAACGTGTTCATCACAACGAGTTCCTGCCTCCAGGCGTCGGTGTTCATTCCCCAACGATCAGCGTGAAGTTCGATTTCGTTCTCAATTATGTCCGAAGTCTCTGCCAGGGTGCGCATAATTTTGCGGCGATCAAAATGGATGTTGACAAAATCAGAGTAACGATTGAGGAAGTCTACGCGAAAGAGTTGGTTCCGCAACAACGTCCGCAGGAGGCGCGTTGACCACGGCGGATTCGGCCATACTGGACCGGAAGGCTCCATCGCAAAAAGTAACGTATTGTCTCTAAACGCCTGTGGGTTCCAGATTCCAAAGCCGAAATCTGTGTCGAAGAGAATCCAACGAAATCGACCGTCGTCCGTCCGCGTCCTCCACGTTTTACTGTTGTTACCGGGCCAGTCCCGATTGTCGAAGAAAATCTCCGCAATCTGGTAATCGATAAAGTTATCCATGTCGATCATGGCGCCTACAGCTTCGTACCCGGCCGGACTGGAAATATCTCGCTCACGAAGCCTGGCGATCAGTGCGTCCCAGGCTTCCGTGGTTCCGTGAATTGCGTTGGCACCTGCCGCATCCGTGTTGAACTCCAACAAATCAATTGCCTCGGGATCTGCTCCCGAAATGGCGTTTACATAATGCTCGTTGATCTTCTCCCGAAGGTTGTACAGACCCCAATAGTCGCCGTTGATGTAGACCGCAGTTGGTTGGTAGGCCATCAGGTCGATCGCCGTGTTCTTTACAAGCGCCTGCATAAAACCGTCTCGGAGCATTGACCGATTCCAGTCATTGCCGGAATTCCTCAGGACGACACTCTGAAACTCGCTATAGGAACGATCATCAAAAAACCTGTGACTGAATGCATCGGCACCATAACGGCCGCGGGCAAACAACGAGAAAGATTTTTGTGCGTGTCCGCGCGACCATCCGCCAAAAATCTTCATCCCGACCGTGTGATTCAAGGCTGTCGTTCCGTCCGTGTCTATCCAATTCACGTGTACAGGAATTTCCCAATCCTGCCAGAAATTCGCTCCGAAATACGGGAACGAGTTTTCAGCATTCGGACCACGTTCGTACATGCCCGTGACCGGGTGAAACAGAAGGAGCGGTTCGGTTGAGAGTGAGGCTATTGGCAAGTCGTGTTGCGTACTGACAACATAGGTTTCCGTCGAGACCGGGCCAGGAAGAAGAGCATCACCAACCATCCGTGCCCGCACAACTGTTGTCTCATTAAACTGCAGTGGATTTGAGTACTCGCTTGACGAAGCTGTCGGCTCCGATCCGTTCGTGGTGTACACGACCCGACCGGGCCCGGAGCCAACGATCGAAACGGTTGGGGAAGATGTGTAGACGCCTGAAAGTTGGGAAAATGAGACCGCGCCTGCATATGCGGTGGCTCCGCTCTGATTCTGCGCGCCCGGTGAAGGTGTACCGAACAGCGCTATGGATCCGTCGTCGAGGCGGCCGACAGAGGTGTTTGTTGGGACGGACTGTAATGGTAGACAGTCCTGGTGTATTCCATCAGGAGACGTGAGGCAAATCGTTTCATCACTCGACAATCGAAAGCTGGAATGGAGTTCACGGTCGAAGTCGTATGCCACCTCCG
>CBDTVC010000112.1:0-7944 GCA_965363925.1 uncultured bacterium
GGCCACGAGGGCAGCGACGGAGACAATGACCGCCGCAATAATCAATCTCAGTGCCGCCGATCCCCCGTCCGCCTGATTGACCGCCGTATAGATCGCCAGCGGAATGGTGCGGGTTTCCCCCGGAATATTGCCGGCAATAATTATTGTAGCACCAAACTCGCCAACCGCCCGTGCAAAAGCCAGGATTATCCCGGCAGCTACTCCGCGGGCGGCAAGCGGCGCCGTAATGTACCTGAAAACAGCCCACCGGCTCCCACCATCAACCACCGCGGCCTGTTCAATTTCCGGATCGATCTGCTCAAACGTTGCACGGATCGTCTGTACCAGGAGCGGAAACGAAACTATTGCTGCTGCAATTGCAGCACCAACCCACGTAAACGCTACTGATACACCAATCTTTTCAAGGCCGGACCCGATTGTACTTGACGGACCTAGCGCAACAAGAAGAACAAATCCAGTGACAACCGGAGGGACAACGAGCGGCAACTGAATCAGGTTTTCCACCAGAAACGGCAGCCGAATCGTATTCCGTGCAAGTCCATGTGCCAACCAAATGCCTAACGGCAATGAAAGTAGAACGGCGATTGATGCAACGCGCACCGAAAGAAATATGACCCCCCACTCTTCAGGCTGCATGGTCACTCCCTCCCCTGCGGCTGAAAACCAAACGCAGCCCAAACTTCTTGGTTGTCATGCGAAAGAATCGTACGCCTCCACTCGTCCTTCCAGGCGGCAACATCGCCAGCAGAAACAGAAACAGAAACAATGTCCATCAAAACGGTTGATTGGCACTCGCCCGGAATGGTTGACGAATACGTGTTCGCACGCGACACAGATACGATATCAGTGGCATAGACGATCGCAGCATCAACTGAGCCTGTAACGGCTGCCGCTAACGCAGCACGGACATCCGCGGTTGGAACAACGCGTGACTTCAATGAGGACCAAATACCCAAACACTCCAGCGCCTGTTTGGCATAGCGGCCGGCTGGTACGTGAGATGGGTCCGCAATAGCAACCCTCTTTACGGACTGCAACGCCGCAACTGATCCGTACTCCTCAATCGCAGAAACAACAACAAGCGAGTTCGTTACAGGAAGCCTTGCCACGCTCGTCCCGGGTATCTTATCGACTAGATAAGTAGACCAAACGGTATCTGCGGAAAGAAAATAGTCAGCAGCAGCGCCAAATTCGATCTGACGGGCTAAAGTAGAAGTAGCGCCGACGTTGAAGCGGATCTTGACATCAGGATAGTCCACCCGGTAGCGCGCGCTCAACGAGTCGGTGACTTCTGCCAAAGAAGCGGCCACAAAGACTGATAACGTTCGCTTGGCTTCTGCCTTTGATCCACACCCAACATTGACACATGCGGCCAGTAGGAAGAAAACGCTGACGAACGCTCGTCCGCTGGGTCTTCTAGAATCATGTCTTCTAGAATCCTGTCTTCGAGTACCCGTGCGGATAGGTCGAGAAGGTTCCTCTTTTCTGTCGAGACGATACGGGAATAAGTTTAAACGACGGTTCCGGATCGGCATTATTGCGACCGGTGCTGCCTGATCGTTTTTATCGCGTTCTCTGCCCGCTGATAGATAGGGCTGTTGGAATCGCCGACCAGCTTTTGGACCCTTTCAAACTGAGCGACCGCGGGTTCAAGTCGATTGATCTGCATCAGCATTACCCCGCGGTTGAAATTCGCAAGGATATGGTCCGGGTCCTTTTCCAGAACCATATTTGTATTGCGGATTGCCTGCATCGGATTTGACGGATCGTACAAATACGCCAAGGCCATGTTTGTTCGGACGTCCAGATTATCTGGATTGATATCGAGCGCACGCTGGTACGACGCTATAGCAAGTTTTGCGTAATCAGTCTTCGTCGCGCCAGCCTGAGTCTCCATCCAGTCGTAATAATAGTTACCAGACCGGACCCATTCGACCTCAGAATTCAGAGATTGTGCAATTTCCTGCTGAACCACGGCTGCCAAGTCGAAACGCCGTTCCTGCGCATACATCGAAATAAGCTCGCGTTGTTTGGATATCCTCCTTGAGCCCGACAGCGTCGCGATCTGATTTTTGAGACGATTGGCCTCCCCTTCCAACTCTTCAGACAAAGGCGGTGGAGCAATTGGACTGACTGCAGTCATTTGTGGTCGGGGTGCATCCTGCATCTCTGGGCTCTGATTGCTCAGGGCATTGATCATGAATAGACCGCCGATTAACAGCACAGCAGCAGCCGTCACAACTATTGCGTTTCTATTGGGACCGGATGGCGCAACGGCAACTGGCTTGCTTGGCGCGTGCTGCCTATCTGTATTTTTTCGCGCTGAGGGTCTGGGCAGGCGGGCAGACTCGACACGACGATAATGGTGTTCCTCGACCTCTACAGGCGGCTGAACGTCCGGACGCGACTTTCTTGTCTGCTTTACCCTCTCGCCTTCCGGGCGTTGCGGTGAGTCGGCGGAAGACCTCGAGCCATCTATCAATGACTCGTGCTCGACACTTCGGACTCCGGTATTTGTTCGAGGCGGCGGTTCAACCCCAGGCTGCTTGTCAGGCTTCGACCCTTCTTTGGGACGAACCGTTCCGGTCGCAATTGACGTCGCCGGACTGGTGCCACCTGCAGATCCGACACCTTCAGAAGCAGATTCTCGTGTGCCCGAAGAGCGTCTCTTTTTCCGCTTCTTTTGTTTGCGACTGCCACCTTTCTTGCTGCGTTCCCGCTTCGCTTCAGACGCTTCTGAAACTGCCTTTGCTGCTCCACTCACCGCGGCAGGTCCCGCCGCTAAACCGGCGTGTTCATCACGTGGCAAATTGCCCGATGTGTCATCAGACGCCGCGTCCGTTGGAGAATCTTGACCGCTCGAATCATCCGAAAAGAAGATTTCGGGAGCTACGACGTCCGCCTTCTCGATAGTCGAGTCTGTGCGAGCCGCAGCCATCTCGGATGGCCGTTCGTCTCGGCTTTCATCTGCTGCCGTCTCAGCGACATCGTCTCCGCCGCTGAAGAAATCTTCGACCTCTGCAACTTCAGCGTTCTCAAAGGAGCCGCCCTGCCTCGCTATTTCCATTTCCGACGGCCCTTCTGGGTTTTCACCTTCGGCAGCAGCTCGAACTTCATCAGATTCGGAAGTGGATCCGTCTTGACTGAAGAAGTCCTCGGCTTGAACGACTTCTGCCGGATCAAAAACTGGGTCTGGTGTTCCATCCCCACGAGAATCTGCGACATCGACTTCGGAGGCCTCCTCCGGGCTGGTTTCAACCGACTCCGAACTGAAGAAGTCTTCGGCGTCAGCTACCTCGACGGGTTCGGGATCGCGTTCAGGTTCGGCACCACCAGCGTCGTGGTCGTCGGGAACGGAAGAGTAGTTGGGATCCGAATTTTCCTTGTCGACCGTTTCAACAAAAAAGTCTTCCTCCGGCTCAATCGCCAGGAGACCTTCTTGGGAATCCGATTCTACGGCATCGCCCAAATTGGCGTCTGCGGACCTATTCTCGATTTGCTGGCCATCACGAGATGCGAGAATCTGATCGGAGCTCGAGCGATTTGGCCTGACCGGGTCGGGTATCGTCCGATAAGCCGGACCGGTCTTTTTAGCTACATCGATCCAGTCCGGAACACTGGCCCCATCAAGAGAAACCAACGTCCCGCACAGATCACAGATTTCAGCACCAGGCACTAGCTTGGCGCCACAGTTAAGACAGGAAGAAGAATTTGCCATTCGGCGTCAATAAGAGTTTGACGTCGGCCACTATTTGGACTTCGCCGGCAAGGAATCGTCAACCGCGCTTCGGAACTCCTTTGATGCCTTGAAGACCGGGACGAATCGCTCACCGATCTTGACCTCTTCGTTGGTCCGAGGGTTGCGAGCAGTCCGAGCGGCTCGATGTTGCGCCTGAAAAGAGCCGAACCCTCGAAGATGAATCGTTTCACCTTCGACGACCGCTCCTTTGACGCTCGCGATGAAGCCGTTAATTACGGCTTCAGTTTCTAATTTTGTTAGACCGGTTGCGGATGCAATCTGGTCTACGATGTCAGCCTTTGTCACGATGTTTTACTGTGCTGGTTCCAATGGAGTTAGTACAGGTACTTCATCGTCGACGTGCGGGATAACGTGTACTTTCAGGCAATATAACAAAGTGATGCAAAACAGAGGCCAAAACTGCATCGAAGTTGCCTTAAATCAAACGTTCAGATCAGGCATTAACGGCAATATCAACAGCAAACCACTAAATGAGCCGGTTCTGAGAATTCAACACCATCGCGCTCGGCACTAATCGCCACGAACGTACTTCCGACGCGTTGGAAACAGAAGCCCTTTCTTTTCCTACAGAAGACGGTTTAGAACAAATGCCCTTTTACTTGGGCCGCGATATTTTTTTCGCCAACAACTATCTGCGACAGCGTAACCGAGGCAAGAAGCAAGCATTTGTATTGTATCAGTGATTTACGCACGCAGGGTTCCGTTGTTCAGTTTTAGGGGCATCGGTCGATTTGTGCTTTTCCTGAAGACAAACCTTCAATCGCCGGGTGTGGACGATACGGCGTAACGATTCGTATCTTAAAAACACTCATCTCGACTGCCAGAATGACCTTCGCTCCCTTCCTGACCTGATTTCCAAGTGAAAAAGCCCACGTGAAAACAATTGGCCCCCGGTACGCGATCCTCCTACTTGCAATAGCGTCATTTGCCTGTCAGAATGGGTCAGAGTCCGAGAGAATTCTCGCACGAACGGTTGCAAGTCAAGGCCCCTCGTTGCTTGAGGAGTCCCTCGTGACATTCAAATTCCGAGACACCGTTTTTTCCATGAAGCGGAATAATGGGCGATTCCAGTACGAAAGATCATTCGCTGACACGACGGGCGCCCGTATTCACGATGTACTGGACAATTCGGCCGTCGCAAGGAGTGTTGACGGAAGACCGTTTGAACTCGACTCGGCAAAAGCGCGATCAGTAACCGTCGATGTGAACTCCGTCGTCTACTTCGCGTCGTTGCCCTACCCGCTGGCCGATCCTGGTGTCCGGTCGCGTCAACTTGGGTCTGAAACAATCGAAGGGCAGGAATACCTTAAGGTTGAGGTAACATTTACTCCAGACAAAGGTGGGCTCGACTATGATGATCGGTTTATATACTGGATTCATCCCGAATCATTCGATATCCGGTACATGTCCTACTTCTACCACACGGATGGAGGCGGTTCACGATTCCGAAAGGCTGTGAACATTCGTCGCGTAGAGGGAATTCAATTCGCCGATTATCTAAATTACGCAAGCGAGCCCGATACAGTCAGAAAGTCCGTAGACAGATTCGCGGAGTACTTCACCAACGGCACGGTCAAGCTTGTCTCGGAAATCAATATGGACAGCGTCGTCGTATCATTCGAAAAGGATGACGTCCGTTTCTAAGGGTTGGGTTTCTAAGCCGAGATATTAAAGGCTGAGATTTCAAAAGCTGAGATTTTAAAAGTCGAGATTCTAAGCTCACGATTCAGTGCCTCCCTTCTGGAAGCCAAGCGGTAGCGCGATACGCTCTGATTTTGCTTCTATAGTGTTACGCCCTCGCGATAAACTCGCAGCGGATAGTTGGAAACCTGATTGATCGTGTCAACCACCTAACCCCCTACCAAATTCAGTATGCGTCTTTTCACTCACTTCAGTTTGATTCTAGTAACAGCCCTCTGCGTTAATTGCGGAACCGACCAACGCGTGGACGTATCGCCAGACGCTAACTCCGTCGCATCCGCAATGGACGAGGTTGCATACGACACTAGCAAGGTCGTACCACCTCCCCTGGCTCGAAAAAGCCCGATGGCCGTTGCCCGCACCACGGTTGCCGACACGTACCTGAAGATTGTCTACGGAACGCCGCTCAAACGGGGACGCATCGTATTTGGTGCGCTGGAACCGTTCGGCCAAGTTTGGCGGCTCGGGGCCAACGAAACAACTGAACTCACTGTGAGCGGGCCTGTCACCTTCGGTGGTGTGGACCTAGACGCTGGAACGTATTCTCTTTTTGCAATTCCCGAACCGGACAAATGGACTATAATCGTTAACAAGGGCCTTGGCCAGTGGGGCGCCTACGATTATGACGAGGCCCTTGACGTGTCTCGTTTTGAACGTCCGATGAAATCAGCTGTCAAAACCTACGAGGCACTTACCGTCTGGTTTGATGAGCCTACCGAATCCAGTACATCGGTGCATTTTGCCTGGGATCAAACCGAAGTAACCGTGCCGATTCGCGCTCGATAGTTGCGAACCGAGACTCCCGTCCGTCTACCTCTTCTTATGAACACTCGTAGCTCGCAGCTCTTCATTGACGCTGCTCAATCTGGACTCGCAGCACCGCTCGTAGACCAGATGAATCTCCTTAACGGTATGCTCGCGGACGCCGTTGCCGAACATGCGGGTCCACATGTACTTGATCTTGTCGATTCGCTACATCGGATTTGCGCCACCGCCGACGATACCGGTAATCAGGAATTACTCGAAGAAGTAGCCGAACTCCTAGCTGACCAGCCACTCGAAATGATTTCCTGGCTGCTGCGAACCTACACGTCCTTTTTTCATCTGATAAATCAGTCCGAAAAACAGGAAATAATCAGGATCAACAGAGAGCGCGCCACCGCCGCTACAGTTGACAAGCCTCGACGAGAATCGATTGACGAAGCCGTCCTGACGCTGAAGCGACAAGGCCTCTCGGCCGACGAAGTAGTGTCGTTGCTGAAACGGATTGATATTGGCCCGACGCTTACGGCGCATCCTACCGAGGCACGTCGTCGCAGCATTCTCTACAAACAACAGCGAATCGCTTCGACACTGTCGGACATCCGCAACAGAACACTCACACCAAGAGAACGGGAGGAGGCGATCTCTGATATACAGCTACAAATCCGGCTGTTGTTCTCCACCGATGAATTGCGTTCGAGCAAGGTCAGTGTTTCTGACGAGGTCGAACACGGATTGTATTTCGTTCGCAACGCCATCTGGCAAACAGTACCGGTAATCCTACAAGATATCCAACGAGCGATTAACCGACACTTCGGTGTTCTGATTGATGTGCCCGCTGTCCTGAAGTTTCGCTCATGGATTGGAAGTGATCGCGACGGCAATCCGTTTGTTACTGCTGCCGTCACGCGGCAGACGTTCCGAGCGCATCGACGCACTGCCCTCGAGCTGTATTCGGAGTCATTGCGAAACTTGCGCCGAGAGCTGAGCATCTCGTCGAAACAGATCGACGTGCCGGACTTCTTACTGGAATCGATCGAAGCAGACCGCCAATCGGTCGCACTTTATCCCGGGGAAGAGTTGGCTTTTGTCGACGAGCCGTTACGCGTCAAAGTCAGTTACATGATGCATCGGGTTAAGGCCCTGGCTGACAGGCTTGAGTCAAACGATGACTTTGGAGCCGAAGCGACCGACTACGCGGCTCCCGATTTTGTGCGTGACCTTGAAACACTCCAGCGGGCACTTCTGGAATTGAAGATCGCTTCAGACGTTGGTAGCGGACTCCTCGGTACGTTGATCCGTCAGGCCAGGTCTTTTGGATTCAATCTAGCCGCCCTCGATGTTCGCCAGCACTCGAAAGTGCACATGGAGGCGATCACAAGTATTTTCCGACAAGCAGGAGTGGCAAGCAACTATGCGGACCTGCCGGAAAGCGACCGGGTGGAGTTACTTGTCCAGGAGCTACACAATCCAAGGCCGCTGCTGCGTCAGGATGCCGTACTCTCGGACGACGTGACGAACGTGTTGTCGACATTCCGAACCATCAAAACACTTTTGTCTGTCGACAAAGACGCCGTCGGTAGCTTCATCATCAGCATGACCCACTCGTTGTCGAACATTTTCGAGGTGCTGGTACTTGCTAAAGAAACTGGACTTTGGCAATACCGCGATGGAAAAGTGGTATGCCCGTTGGACGTTGTCCCGTTGTTCGAAACGATTGA
>CBDTVC010000113.1:0-7908 GCA_965363925.1 uncultured bacterium
GCCGCCGGTGCCAACCCACATGTCGCCAGTTGATGAGTGCAAGATCGCATTTATTCCTGCGCCGCCACTTCCTGACGGGATCTGATCAATTTCGACTCTCGATATCTCGCTGCCGACGATTTTGTTTAAACCAGTGCGCGTTCCAACCCAGAGTGAGTTTTCGCCATCATGTTCTATAGAAAGAACGTCGTCTGACCAAAGACCATCCGCAACCGAATATCTGTCTACCCTGCCGCGGGAATTGCGGAACAACCCGTCCTTCGTGCCAATCCAAACCGTGCCGTCACGGGTTACAGTAACTGCTGAGATTCGGTCGGTAGCGAGGTTGGCCGCGGTGAACGGGAGCATCTTCTTCCCATCGAGGGCCCACAATCCGGACTGAGCGGTCGCGATCCACAAGATGCCGCCGGGACTCTCGGCAAAGTCCATTACGACTTTTTCATCAAAGCCGAAGTCAGGAGCATACTGTCTGAACGTCCCGTTTTCACGCACGAAAAGTCCTCCAGCAAGCATTGCGACCCAAAGCCGCCCTTTGCTGTCTTCGTAGATTCTGCGGACGGCGTTTGTGCTCAGAACGTCGACGTTCAGCTTGTCATAAACGTCGAACCGCGTGCCATTAAACTGAACGATACCCTCGTCCGTCCCGAACCAGAGATATCCTTCATCATCCTGAATAATTGACCGGACAACGTTCTGCGGCAAACCGACGTTGTCGTCCCAAACGTCGTGGATATACTGATTAATACTCCGTAAGCCACTTGGCCTCAGGGCATCTTGAGCCAGGACGTTACCAACAGGCGATCCGATCCAGGGAATCAGAATCACTAGAAGGAATACGAAGCGATATAGCACTTTCCGCAAAATCAACGGGATAGATTGCCCATTTTATGGTGTTTGGATGGCTGCCGGGAGCGACAATTGGCGGTGAACCCGACAGGTAGTGGATCGTCCCCGGGGCTTCCTGCTTAAGCCAAAACGGGGCAAGAAATGACGAAGAGCTAGATGCGGATGCCGGGAGCCGTTGGAAATTCCAAACGGTGGCACAGTCAGTGACGCATTCAGTGACCAAGATCCGTGACGGCCAGAACGAGAGGATCCGCAAACGGAGAAAGCCCTTAATTGCGTACTCGAAAACAGTTTGCAGCACGACTTAAAAAAGATTTGGTCGCTGTCGATATTAGGAAAACGATGTCCGGTCGGCGCACATGCTGGCCCGCATACGCGATTCGTAACTTCGCGGCATCAACACATACCCTATCTATGCGGGCAGGGAGACCATTCAATTCGAATCAGCGCTCGGCGCTCTTTTGCAATGAAATCTCCTATTTATATCTCCGCACTATTTGTTCTTGGACTTGGATTAACTGGTTGTGGCAACAGCCTAACGAGCCCTGCAGACGATTTCGATACGCTCGATGGCTCCGAAACGATGAGCAAAGTGCTCGAACGAAATAGCATGCCGTTTCCAGATCCAACCGATTTTGGCGGCGACACACCTTTGGATTCCACGAAAACGATCAAAAATCCGCGCGCTCCGAAAATTCCGACACTGGACGGCAAGCAGACGGGTAACTAAGACGCCTTTGTTTGTCCACGTTGACTCTGTTGAGTTCATGGGTTTACCAAACGCTCAACGCCACTGAACCAATGCGATTTATCAAGAGGCGGAGGCTCCAAACGGGGTTTCCGCCTCTGCCGTTTTCAAGAGCGGGGCGGCATCCACCACAACGATACGTCAAGTGGGATAGACGCCGTTTTGCACGTTCTGCGGGCGCGGAAAGACTAATCGCCGGGTCTTGAAAAGCCCCGTTCCGAACTGGCGTTTAACGGCTTAAGCCATGTCCCCGAGAGCCGATAATTGACATGTACAGAGACTTGTTACTCAGGTCACTATCTGCAATTATCATCCCGTCGATGCTGCAATTCGCAAAATTACGCTTGTTTCTTTTCTGTTTCGCACTTGTTGCGATCCAGCCGGTAGCTGTTGCCCAGGAAGCATTGCAGCTCGATCCGCAGATTGCGATTACCCAATTCCCGCGGCAGTCGTGGTCTGGTGATAGCGGACTGCCTCAGAGCACAGTGGCCGCGATTGCTCAAACCCAGGATGGTTACCTCTGGGTGGGTACACAGGATGGGATTGCAAGGATGGACGGCGTCAACATCGACATCTTTGACAAGTACAATGCTGCCACGACGAAGAACACCGTCAGAACGTTATACGTTGCTGCAGACGGAAAGCTCTGGGTCGGAAGTCATGCGGGCGGCCTAACGCTTTATGAAGACGCTGAATTTAAAACGCCGGATGCCCTGAGTCCGCTGCGCAGCGCTACGATCAACGCAATCACGAGCAACAGCTCGGGGACACTCTGGATTGCAACCGGAGACCAGGGACTCTTCCGCTATAGAAACGGCGTGCTGGATACGTTCGACGCGTCAGACGGATTATCCGCTACGAACATTACTTCGTTAATGGTTGATCGTGACGATCAGCTGTGGATCGGGACGAAGAACCAGGGTTACGCTGTTTTTGACGGCTCAAATTTTACAAGCCACGCGTCTGCTGGATCTGAGGTGGATGAGGCGACAGTCGGCGCAATCTTGCAATCCAAGAATGGAGATGTGCTGCTAGGAACAAGCTCGGGATTCTACCGACTCAAGGACGGTTCTCCTCGCGGCGTTCAACCTGTTGAAGGCTTTCCGAATACCGACGTTACAGCCATACTGGAGGACAACGCCGGAACGTTGTGGGTGGGGACGTCAGACGCCGGTCTATTCCGAATCGTTGGGAGCAAAATCTCGTCGCTGAATACTAGCCACGGATTTGTAGACGACGAGATTGAAACAATCTTTCAGGATCGCGAAGGAAACCTTTGGATTGGAACCGGCAGTTATGGGCTGACGAAAATGGGACCGGCAACGTTTCTCATTTACTCAACGCACGAAGGACTTTCGGATGATACGGTTTGGCCAGTCTACAGTGACGACAACGGTGCTTTGTGGATTGGAACAGATGCTGGCGTCAGCCGACTGAAAGACGGCGAGTTTACCTACATCACACGTAAGGATGGACTCAAGAGTGATCGAATCCAATCGATATCAGGGCGGCGTGACGGGAGCATCTGGATTGGCACTGATGATGGTGGATTAAGTCGCTACAAGGACGGCGTGGTCACAACGTTCGGCGAAAAAGACGGCCTTAAAAACGACGGCATAACACTACTCTATACCGACTCGAAAGACCGGCTGTGGATCGGCTACTTCTCCGGTGGTTTGCAGTGGTACGAAGACGAAGAATTCCACTGGTTTGCTGGTTCGCAGAACCCGGATGACAACATCGTGGAATTCTCGAGCCGCCTCGTTTCGGCCGTGATGGAGAGTTCGACCGGTGACCTTTGGGTAGGTACATACGACGGCGGGTTAAACCTGGTCTCGGACAACAAAATCACGGCGGTCTTCACGACTGAAAACGGACTTGTAAGCGACTTCGTGACCGCCCTATACCAGGATGTGGTCGGGATCGTTTGGGTCGGGACTCGCGACGGTGGGTTGCACCGAATCGAAGGCGAGTCAATTACTGCGTACACCACTAAAGAAGGTTTACACAACAACACCGTAATCTACATTGTTGCGGATGGTCAGGGAAACCTATGGATGACTTCCAATCAGGGTCTTTCACGTGTAAATCGAAACGAGCTTAACGAGTATGCGGTTGGTCGGCGTTCAACCATCACTTCCGTTTCGTACGAAGTTGTTGACGGTCTGCTTTCAAACGAATTTAACGGTGGCATTCAGCCAGCCGGTTCGAAGAGTATTGACGGTCGCCTATGGTTCCCGTCGGCTAAGGGCCTGGTCTCCATTGACCCAGCCCAAATTCCGGAAAACGATATTGCGCTCCGCGTAGTCGTGGAATCGGTAACGCGCGACAACGAAGAACCGGTCTATCCCGGTGAGTCGTTACCACCCGGCGTTAAACGGCTTGATTTCAAATATTCTGCGCCGAGTTTTATTGCCTCGCAGCGTGTGCGTTACGAATACAAGCTTGAAGGAGTAGACGATGAGTGGCAGCAGGTTGGCGGCGCGCGAACGGCCACCTACACGAATATCGAACCGGCACAGTATACGTTCAGGCTCAGGGCAGTAAACTCTGATGGTGTCGTTTCTGAAGAAGAAGCTGCTTTCACTTTCAGCGTGCGCCCGTTCTTCTATCAAACGATCTGGTTCATCCTGCTTTGCGCATTAGTCGTCGCGCTGCTCGCGTTTGCGATTTATCGATTGCGGATCAACCGATTGAAGGTTCGCCAGCGGGAGCTCGAGGGGATTGTCGATGAGCGTACCAAGGACCTACGCGAGGAAAAAGAAAAGACTGAGAGAGGGCTGAAGGCAACGGAAATTGCGCGACGAGACGCTGAGCAGCAGAAAGAAATTGCCCAGGAGGCCAAGAACGTTATCGAAGCTCAGGCAGAACAGCTTCGCGAGATGGATCGCATCAAGTCACGCTTCTTCGGCAACATCTCTCACGAATTCCGCACACCGCTAACGCTGACCATTGGACCCCTCGAAAACGCGTTGACGGGCGTCTACGGTCCAGTTGGTCAACAGCTCGGTTCCCAGCTCGAAGTGATGCTACGCAATTCACGACGACTGCTCCGATTGATCAACCAATTGCTGGACCTCTCAAAATTGGAGTCAGGCAAGTTCAAGCTGAAGCCGCGCAAGGGAGAACTCGTCACGCTGGTTGAAGGTGTGGTGCTTTCATTTACTGCGTTTGCCGAGAAGGAAGGCATCTCTCTTGATTTCAAGACTGATAATCCTCATGTTGAACTCTGGTACGATGGTGAGGCCGTTGAGAAGGTGTTGTACAATCTGATCTCAAACGCGGTCAAGTTCACACCGGAGCAAGGCGAGATCCGGGTACAGGTTAAAGAGTCTCGCGCCGTAATCCGGGGAGCCAAGTACGACGCTGTCGAAATCCGCGTTAGTGATTCGGGGTCGGGCATACCCGCTGCCGATCTGCCGTACATCTTTGATCGTTTCCACCAGGTTGACGGTACCGTCTCTCGAGTGCAGGAAGGAACCGGGATTGGTCTATCACTTGTCAAAGAACTCGTTGACCTTCATGCCGGCACGATCCGAGTGGAAAGCGCACTGGGCGAAGGAACTGAATTTGTTGTCGTGCTGCCGAAGGGAACCGATCACTTCGACAAGAATGATCTCAAACATGGTGCTGCCGAGGATGAGTTTGAGATTTCACACGGTCCGATGGTTGAGATGGCCGTGTTTGACGATGTTGATCGCTTTGTTTCGAGTCCAGCTGGCGCCAACGGTGTAACGGCAACCGAAACGTTACTGATTGTCGACGACAGCCGCGACATCCGTGACTACGTCGTGAGCTGTCTGCAGTCGCAGTATAAAATTGTGACGGCGAAGGACGGCATTGACGGGCTTGAGAAAATCAAAGACGCAGCTCCTGATTTAATTATCAGTGACGTCATGATGCCACGGATGGACGGTTATGCCTTCTGCCGAGCAATCAAGAAAGATCCGGACTTCAAGCATATTCCCGTCATTCTACTTACTTCAAAGGCGTCACTCGAAGCAAAACTGGAAGGCCTCGAAGCTGGATCAGATGACTACCTTGCAAAACCGTTTAATGCAACGGAGTTGCGTGTTCGAATCCGTAACCTGTTACGCTTGCGTCACCAGACCAGCGAGTTAAAAGGACTTAACGACGAACTCCTTGAGACAAACGACGCCTTGCGCCTTGCCAGTGAGCTGAAGTCTCAGCTGCTGAACATTGCGTCGCACGACATGAAAAATCCGCTTACGGCTATCCGGGAATTTGCCCGGATTATCCGCGACGAGGTTGGCTCAGATTCGCATCTGGACGAGCTGTTGGAGCTGATCTACTCCTCCTCTAACGAAATGCTGCAGCTTGTTACACAGTTGTTGGATTCAGCTGCCCTCGACAGTGGTAAACTAGTGCTCAACCTGCGGCCGGTAAGTGTGTCATCACTTGCAGAAATTGTGGTACACCGCAACGCAAACCAGGCAAAGATCAAGGGACAAGATTTTGGAATGCAAGTCGTCGGCAATGCAGAGGCTATGGTCTCCGCCGATTTTGATCGACTACAGGAGGCGATGGACAACCTCGTGAGCAATGCAATCAAATACTCGCCGCTTGAGAACCCGATCGAAATCACGGTTCGATGTGCAGACGACAAGGTGCGATTCGAGGTCAAAGACTACGGCCCGGGACTGTCTGACGAGGACATGACAATGCTGTTCGGCAAGTTCGTTAAACTTTCGGCCCAACCAACGGGTGGCGAGTCATCGACGGGATTGGGACTGTCAATCGTCAAGCAGATTGTTGAACTGCACGACGGCATAGTTACGGTCGAAAGCGAATTGGGCGTAGGTAGTACCTTCGCGATCGAGCTTGCGTCTCTGAGCGAAGACGAAGTTAGCGCCAACGCTCAGCTGGTCTAAAGAAATCTTTATGGCGACAGTCGGTCTATCTGCCACTTGCCGTTGTCGTCAATTTTATACTGAATCCGATCATGTAAACGACTTGAGCGGCCCTGCCAGAATTCCATCAAGTCCGGAACCACAAGATATCCCCCCCAATGTGGTGGACGTTCGACGTCGCGGCCGTCAAATTGCCGAGTCACATTGGCGAGTGTCGACTCGAGCACGTCACGAGAATCAATCACCGCACTCTGTTTGGAAGCCCACGCTCCAAGTTGGCTACCGCGTGGTCGGACTCCAAAATACCGATCCGACTCTTCGGGGCTGACGGATTCAATTCTACCTTCAATTCGGATCTGTCTCTCAAGCGGTATCCACCAGAACGTAAGGGACGCCATCGGACAACTTGCGATCTCGCGACCTTTTCGACTTTCGTAATTCGTATAGAAACTGAAGCCCGATTCGTCAAAGCCTTTTAGCAGGACAACACGTCCCGCGGGGCGCCCCGTATTGGATGTCGTGGACAGGACCATCCCGTTTGGTTCAACCACTGATGACCGAAGTGCTTCGTCAAACCAAAGACTAAATTGTTTGATTGGATCGGGGTCTACACTTGATTCTCCGAGGCGAGCTTTGGAATAGTCAGCTCGAAGATCTTCGACTCGTTTTGACATGTTATTCTATTGGCAATAATGGCAGTAAACCTCGCGTAGTTCTTCAAGTGGTTTACTCCCGGTCTGATATTTGGCTCCCGTTGGCGACCTCAATTTGAGGCGGCCTCACAATCGTTGGTGATTCAATATCTTGATGGTAACGACCTTCCGCAACTTGGCAGCGAACAATGCACGATCCGCAGACGCTTCTAGCCCACGCCGGGTGTACCTCTTCCTCGCCGACTGGCGACCTGGTAGATCCAATTCAATTGTCGACAACATTTGAACGCGGGATTGACGGTGAGTACCCGGCGGGATACAAGTACTCCCGCTCTGGCAATCCGACGCGGCGGACGCTTGAAAACACGCTCTCGCAGCTTGAAGGCGGATTGGATACGTGTGCATTTGCGTCCGGCATGGCCGCGGCTACTGCGATCTTCTCTTCACTTCCCCCCGGTTCACACCTTGTTTACCCGAGCGATGTGTACCACGGAATTCGTCACCTCCTGGAAGAATATGGAGAGCACTACTCCCTAACGAGTACAGCCACAGACGTCTCGGACGAGGATTCGCTGCGTGCAAGCCTGCAATCAAACACGCAGCTGGTGTGGGTCGAAACTCCGTCGAACCCTCAGATGCGGATCACGGACCTTCGAATGATCGAACGTGTCTGCGGAGAAAACGGAATTGCCTGGGCGGCAGATGGCACCTGGACAACGCCACTCATCCAGAAGCCGTTCGACTTCGGCGCTCGTTTTGTTGTTCACTCCTTAACCAAGTATATCTCGGG
>CBDTVC010000114.1:0-7903 GCA_965363925.1 uncultured bacterium
CAACACTGGCAAGTATCTGCATTTCTTTCAGGTCATTCGCAATCAAGAAAAGCTGAGGGGCAGAAAGGCTTGCAGCGACTGTTTGTCCGACGTCTACGTTCCGTTCGATTACCGTTCCTGAAATCGGTGCGTATATCGTGGCATAAGACAAGTTCTGCCGGGATCGCTGGAGGTTAATATCAGCCGATTTCTTTGCGGCCTGTGCCGCTTCAAGATTGTACACCGCCGAGTTGTACTCTTGTTCGGATAAAAACTTCGAGTCGTACAGTTTCTTAATCCGATCGAATTCTCGCTCAGCCTGCCGAAGTTGAGCCAGATTTCGTTCTACATTGATTTCGGACTCGCGGACCGACGACGCGAGAAGCGTCGTGTCGATCTTTGCTACAAGCTGACCCTTGCGGACGTTATCGTTAAAATCGACGTAGATCGCTGATACAATTCCGCTGACCTGGGTGCCAACCTGAACCGTTGTTACCGCCTCGAGTGTCCCGGTGGATTCCACAACCGACTCAACATCTCCACGTTCGACCTCAACAAAGCGATAAGACGTCGCTCCTTCGTCCGCGCCCGTGTTGAAATACCAGTAGGCAGCGCCACCGATGGCGCTAAGGATAATCACGGCCAAAATCCAATTCTTCATTTCTTGCGTTTCAGATTCTATAGAATGAGCCCCGAAAGCGGGCACGGGAAAATCGCCGGTATGGCGGATTTGTAATGTACAGACGACGATCTACCGCTGCAGATTCCATCTGAAGCAATGAAACCAGTCGAAACCTTGTGCCGACCGCGGGCTGGAAGCGCCCGATTTGTGGCTCCTTCATGCCGGATACTGCAAGTAGTTCCCAAAATCAGTAGGAAGTGCGTTTTTATTGTGTCTTGTTGCTGCATTACTATCAACAGAGGCATGTCCGAGCGAGTCCGGAGTCATCTCCTATAAATGTTCGGTTGTGATGAACCGTGCGTTTGTTCATTCTTCGCGGCAGACCCCCCGACGCGGCCATCCTCGATCTGACGCTACGGTGTGGATTGCACTTTGACATGGAAACGTGATCCCTGGGTGCGGTGGAATTACGACCTCCTTCGCCCTATTATCAGTCATTCCGGGGCCTCGAAGGATTCGGTGATAGCATAAATGATCGAAACCAGTCGAAACAATACATCTAGAAGCCATGCGTAGTAAGGGATTCATCGGAGTTGTGGTCGTTGCCATCCTGGTTCTCGCGGCCGGCTGTAGCGGATGTCGCGTTCGAAACTCGTTCGTCGGTCAACAAGAAGAGGTGGCTCGCTCCTGGGCGGACGTACAGTCAAAATATCAACGTCGCGCAAACCTGATCCCCAATCTCGTTTCTACCGTTCGTCGGGCCGAGTCGTTTGATCGGGAAACCATCGAGGCCGTAACGGCCGCGGAGGAACGAGTTCGTAAAGCGACGGGCGACAATCTCGGCAATGACGAAGTGCGCGAATATCTTGCTGCGCAGCGCCAACTGGGGTCAACGTTGGATCAACTGCTGGACAGGTCGAAGGACAGCCCGCAACTGGCTTCTATAGAGGCGTTTCGATCCCTGCAAGATCAGCTCGAAGGATCCGAGAATAGAATCAGCGTGGCACATCGAGACTACAACAAGGCAGTCGCCGAATACAATTCCAGGATCCGTGGATTCCCGGCTAACATTGTTGCCCTGCTAACGGGTTTTAACACAATCACGCCGTTTGAGGCCGAGGCAGGTGCCGAGCAAGCACCCGACGTCAATCTTTAAATCTGGCCGCTGAGAAACGTGAATCCGAACAACCAATGTGTTATTGACCACGGTGCACAAACGGCCACCTTGTGGCGGGTAGCTGGCCAACGAATCAGACTTTTCGTCCTGCTGTGCATCCTTGCAGCTGCTACTGTCCCAAATCTGTCGTTTTCGCAAAACGTCCGAGTCCTCCAGCAATCTGGAAAGTGGGTGACCGATCAAGGCGATGTGTTGTCGACGTCCGACGAACAGCGACTGTCGCAGAAGCTCAGTAAATACGCTGCTGAAACATCGACTCAAATCATTGTCGTGACCGTCGGTAGCCTGGGTGGCGCTGAAATTTCAGACTATGCGATCGAGTTAGGGCGCCTGTGGAAGGTCGGTCAGGATGAGCACGACAACGGCGCGGTTATTCTCGTTGCGAAAAACGAACGCAAAGTGTTTATCGCAACGGGCTACGGTTTGGAAGGATCTGTTCCCGATGCGTTGGCAGGCCGAATCGTCCGGAAGATTGTCACGCCTAACTTCAAACAGGGAAGATTCTACGAGGGAATTTCGGGAGCTGTTGATGCAATTATGGACGCGGCCTCTGGTGAGTACCAGCCTGACCAAATCGTAGACGAAACCGGGGGTTATGCTGACTCATATGATCGCCAGGTCCGGATCATCTTCTTTCTTATGGTGCTCCTCTGGGTCGTGATTATCATTGGGATTATCCGAGCACGTGCCCGTCATTTGAAAGACGACGATGATGATGATGACCTGGACGATATACAGCGCCGACGCAAAAGGCGCCGCCGACGCAGTAGACGCAATAGGCGAGGTGGTTGGCCCGGAGTAATCGTTTGGGGCGGAGGAGGAGGTTGGGGTTCCGGTGGCGGCTCGGGATCGTCGGGCGGCGGTGGGTTCTCAGGCGGCGGCGGATTTTCCGGTGGCGGCTTCAGCGGCGGGGGCGGGAGCTTCGGTGGTGGTGGAGCAGGGGGAAGCTGGTAAGCGTCGTGCGAACGTTATACGGCTGTTACAGGTAGAGTTGGATGAGGCCGAGCGCGGGCGCGGTAGCCATCGCGACCTCAAAGGTCATTCCGAATTTAATCTAGTAGTACTTCTGCATCAACCGCCAGAGAACCGCAGTACTCAACTGCGTCACGTTAGCCTGTTTCTCAACAAGATCTTATCAAGCATTAAGACGAACCTAGGCTGGAACACATGCCGCTGCTTTTCAGTAATGCATCTGGCCCATCAAGTTCGAACTACTTATACGGAGGCGCCATGAGGATTATTTGGAAACCGATCCTGGTCGATCAAGCTGGTCGAACCCCACCCGCTGTACTCGTCGTCGTTGCGCTTCTCACGATGCTCTTGCAGTTTCACGCAAGCGGACAGTCTACCGTCAATGATTCGAGAGGTTGGGCAAATGGGAATTCGCTTTCCTCAGCCGCAGAGGCTACGTCTGTTTCTTCTGAACTGAGTGGCCTTGATTGGGTGAAGTACTACACCTTCGGGGTTGGCGCACCAGTCGACGACGGCTCGGCAATTTCGACAGACGACAGCGGCAACGTATACGTCACAGGGTCAAGTATCGGTGCCGGATTCTACGACTATGCGACGGTAAAATATGGACCCGATGGGACGGAGTTATGGGTAAGTCGATACAACGGCCCGGGAAACGAACGGGACGACGCCCATGATATCGCAGTTGACGGCGCCGGGAATATCTACGTTACCGGCGAAAGTCATGGAGACACAACATCCATTGACTACGCAACCATCAAGTACAGTCCGGACGGCACAGAACTATGGGTCGCGCGATACGACGCACCTGGGTTGGGAGGTTTTGACCGGGCTCGCGCCATTTGGGTGGATAGCGCTGGGAACGTCTACGTTACCGGTGAAAGCCAGCTCCCCGGCGGACCGGATCACGACTACGCTACAATCATGTACGACACCAACGGAGTCGAACAGTGGGTTGCCCGATTCAATGGTACGGCAAGCAACGACGATTACCCCCGAGGGCTTTTCGTCGATCCGGCAGGCAACGTGTACGTCACCGGATTTACGCAGGGTGATGGTAGTACATTTGACTACGCGACGGTGAAGTATGACCCGTCGGGCATCGAGCAGTGGGTTCGTGAGTACCACGGAAATGGTCTTGGACAGGACGAGGCTTGGGATGTCGCGGTTGATGCGTCAGGTAGTGTTTACGTAACGGGCTGGACCACCGAGACACTCGGAGTCGACTACTCAACCGTCAAATACAACGCCGCCGGAGAACAGCAGTGGGTGGCGCGATATAACGGCCCACTAGGTGGTGGTGATCGAGGTCGGAAAGTTGCGGTGGATGCCGCAGGCGACATTTACGTCGCCGGAACGGCACGCGGACCAGTCTCCTTCAACTATGCTGTGGTGAAATACAACCCGGCCGGCGCTGAACAGTGGGTAGCCATATACGACGGTCCGAGCAACTTCGACGATGGGTTATCAGACCTGGTGCTGGATGAAGACGGAAACGTCTACGTCGGCGGGACCAGCGCTGGAGTCAGCACAAACACCGACTACGCGATCGTCCGGTATAGTCCGCTTGGTGTGGAACAGTGGGTGTTCAGGCATGACGGACCAACAAGTGACGGCGACGGATTACATGCACTCGCGGTGGATGTGGACGGAAACGTTTTTGCAACCGGGAGCACTAAAGACAATGGCCCCGGTACCAGTCAATACATGACGGTCAAGTTCTCGCAACCTCCCGGAACCGCCGTGGAGTCGGCCGTGGCGGAAATCAACGTATCGTTCAGCGACATATACCCAAACCCGGCTGCAGCTTCGACGACCATAAACTTCGTCCTCCGCCAACCGAGTCGCGTCAATATTGCGATACACGACATGATGGGACGAGTTGTCAAAAAGGTTCAGGATAGATTTTTCACTGACGGACCACACTCCGTAACATGGAACGCTGCTGATCTACCGGCGGGCGTCTACCTTTGCACACTTGAGACCGGCTCGGCTCGGCTAGCGAAGACGCTCGTTCGCGCAGACTGAATCTGCCGCCCGGGACCACAACCGCATCCGACACTCTGGTGGAACGAAGACAGACAGTGCCGACGACTGCGGCCGGGTCGATACGAGTTCGTTCAGGGTGCAATCATCAATAGCTCGGACGGGGCGTCTGCTATTTAAGCACCTAAAACGTGTATCGATGTCGCAACGTAATGTAGCGCTCTGTATACCGTGCCTCGACGATGTCAAGGTCCCGAAATGCATCCAGGCCAACAACCAGTTCGACCATCATATTCTGTTGCAACTCGTATTCGCCTCCAATCGACACCCCGTAACGGTTAGATGACGAAACAAGCGTTGAGCCACCGGCGTGCGTGTAGCGAAAGCTTGCATTGATGTCGAGTGGGAACTGTTTCACTTGATACCCGACGTTGCCCGTTCCCGTGTGGTACGTCTGGCGGTCATTCAGATTTACGTAGCGTATCCCGACTCGTGTGTAGCGAACCGACGACGAGATATTCCGGGCAATCTGATTCACCAACCCAAACGTTGTGGTAAGCGCTACGTTGTCGAGGCGTGGCTGCACAAGATCTGTTCGAGATGATCGTGAACCGAAGACTTGAACAGTGTGTCGGTTTCGGCCAACTCTGAATTGCTGTGAAAGACCGAGCGTATAAGAATTGAGCTCGCTGTCTGAAAGAGGGATCTCAGCTGTTCCCCGTGATCGATCCTGACGGCGATAGCCAGCACTAACGGTGGGCGCATCGTTTCCAGGCGCAACCGTTACGTTGGCAGACCACGATTGGTTACTTAGCGGAATCGTAAACAAGCCGTCGTTAAAATTCTTGTACTGGCTGTATCGCAATACGCCAAACACGCGACCATCCGCGTGACGGAATCGATCAGAGACGGAATAGATTTGCCGATCATTTATCAGAAACGGATTTCCGGCAGAAAAGAAGCTACTGCCGATTGAACGATACTCGGCGTTTACAGAATGCCCGAATGCTTTCGCGTAGGCTGACGTGTACCACGCCAGCGAACCAAGCTTGTCAATCCTGATCGGCACCGTACTGCTATTCAGCGTGATGATTTTTCGGAAGTCTGCCGGGTTGATCGGAAGGTCAACATCGAACAGAGAATCGATCTCGGCTTTGTCGGCGACGCCGCGGGAAATGTCTTCGGTCGTCAAGCTCATTGCCGCCCCGGTTGAGGCACCAAATCGTCCGTGAAGCAGGTTGAGCTCAAAGTCGCTTCCGGCGACAACGTTTTCGAGTGGACTCGAGGCGAACGCAACCGAAGTCGTATCGTCTTTCGCCTTGATCGCATGCAAACTCCAACGGGCAGATTGGGGCCCGCCGATCGAAATGCGCGCCGCAGACAATACACGCGTAAAGGTTGCCAACAGCGGTGATGCGAGCACATCCGGGCTTCCGGACGATTCGACCTCAACGCTGCGGCGCACTTGTCCGCGTGTAAACGACAAGCGGACGGGCTTCAGAAACACTTCGGCCAGAATTCCCCGCGTCCGAGTATTGGACAATGCCAACGGCGAGTAGGAGGGACTGTTGTCTCCGAACAGGACCGTTAGATGTTTCGATTGCGCGCCAATAAGGAATCGATTCCGGGGCTGGCTGCTGTTTGACTCGTTCGTTGTAAAGTAGGCCTTCAACGGAAAGGTAAACGCTCCCACTTCTGCACGTAAATCGGATCGAATCGAATAGATGCTTTCGGGTTCTTGTCGCAGGCTACGGTTGCCCGAAATGTCTGCGTTGCGTGTCCCGATGTACGTCGAGCCGCGGATTGGCAATCCAAGCCTGGTAACGGTAGGCGCATCGACAGCGTGTCCAACACCATCCACAACGAAGCGCCACTCGAGGTTGCCGATATCCGTTCCATCCGCAAGTCTCGCCGCCATACGGACAATGTGATTGCCGGGGCGAAGTGACCTTCCGGAGCCATTCCTGAAAAGGAAACGGATCGACCTCGACGAGATCTTTAGTTCGTCAGAGTAGTCGATGTCATCTATGAACAACTCAATTGATTTCCGATCGATGGCCTGGCCTTCCCGGATGTTTACGACAACAAACATATCGTCGCGCCCAACAAGTTGCCCGGGTTGCGGGCTTACGATATCCAGTACTGAGTACTGCGCAGCTGATTCGATAGCGACAAGTTGCATCGCACAAGACAGCAGGACAGCAGCGTGGAAGATACGACGTATCGGGGCGTTAGGTCGCAATTGCGGGACGTAAAACGGTAAAGGATTGAACGCCGCTGGGAATAGTCGAGCGCTCTTGCTGGGAATATCGGCGAGGCAGCGCGGTCTTATAGCAATATTCCATCAAAAAAAGGAGGATTCTCACAGGGGAACCCTCCTTTTGATCTGTCTTCGCACCCAATCCTCGAACGGATAATGCGGAAGTCGTTGTTATTACTGCGTTAGTAGGCCCTGCCTATTGGCGCGTCAGACTGAAAGTGTATTGGGCGACTGGCATCAATCCGCCGTTCTCAAGGGATCCCAGCACGGACAATTTGTAACCCGCGTCAAGATGTAATTCGCTGGCCTTGAAGGACACGCTCGATTCCTCGGTGATGATTGGTTCAATAGCGGGTTGCCCATCCGCCGTAAGAATCTCTACCCGATATAGTTCAACCGGTGCCGTTGCAACGGGCGCCCATGTGAAGGTGAGGTCTTGCTTCTTCTGAACTGGTATTACAAGGTCGACCGACAATGCTTCGTCAGAGTCGTCCCCCAAACCACTTCGGATGTGTGCACTCTCGGCATTCGATGTAGGCACTGCGAGGCCGGGAATGGCGACAACGGTCTGTGTGCCTGGTGTCAGCATCATCATGGCTATAGCACCAACCGCGAATGTCATCGCTGGTGCTGGCCATCGTAAGGCAAGTAACGTTTGAAAAGTCTGCGTTAGTCGCTCAATGGCCACCTCGAAAGGCGTTCTCCATTCAGTGTGGGAGACGTCCGGAACGGCGACTTTTAGCCGCTCAACTGCGGCGACCGGTGGAGCAAAACTTGAGTCTAACGGTTTCGCGATCTCGGATTTTAGTGCCGAGAATCGAAGATAGTTGTCGTAGTTAGAGGCTATTCGCTCGGTAACGAGGTCGTGCTCTTTTTCCGAAAGGGCTCCGTCCAGATACGCGGCGAG
>CBDTVC010000115.1:0-7750 GCA_965363925.1 uncultured bacterium
ATCGCAAGATTGGTCGCGATGCTGTCATTCCGCCGGGTATATTTCTTTCCGAATGGAATCTACAAATGCCTGATACAAGTTGTGCCGATTCAGATAAGGCCGTGCCTTTTCGAGTTGACCGGCCCCGATATACAGGTTTACGAGGTCGGATCGTGGCGTTTCGGTCAGGTACGTAGACCCGTAGAATGAATCCACCGCTTTAATACAGTCCGTTAGCATCCGCTCGGCTGTCGAATACTGAGCTGCATTTGTGTGCACGAGGCCGTTTGTGCAGGTAGAAATTCGTCCCCAAGATTTTTCGGCAAGGGTATCTGTGGTTGGTCCGATAAGTTGGCCGAGTGAATCCGCCATGCTGAGCCAGGAAATTGCGGATTCGGAATTGCCGATTCTTGCTTGGATTTCGGACTTTAGAAGGGCACCGGTATAAAGTGAACGTTCCCTGTATTTTGCGGCATCGGAGCCCTCAACAAAATAGTTGAGAACGAAGCGGTTACTTTCGTCCATCAGGCTATCTGCAACGGCCAGGCGACCAAAATCTATTTCAAGGTGAGCCAGTTCGCCGATGATGAACGGATAATTGTTGCTCTGGTCTTCATATCGCAAGTTGGACAGAGCATTTCTGAGCAATTTAATGCGCTCAACTTGATCGTCTTGAGCGTTACTGATCAGCGACATGTAGTAAAGAGCTTCTGCAGTTTTTGGATGTCGCGGCGGATAAATGGATTGCCTGATTTCCAGGACCATTCGATGATGTTTTTCGGATTCGTCAATCATGCCGAGCCCGTAGTACGTATCACCCATTATGTGGTGAAGATCAGCCCTCAACTCAGGATCGTCCTGGAACTCGACGTCTATTTGTTTCGCCGCTTCGTCCAATACAGCCCTGACAGGCGTGTCGGGACCTTTGGCTTCACCTGTAACATACCAGCGTGAATTGGGTGCTCGCAGAATACGCTCCAGGAAACCAGCTATGGCTTCGGCGCGAGTCGCCTCAGCGGTAGCTTGAGCGGCGGCAGAAGTCGCGATCGTTCGCTCCGTCGTGATTCGGACGGCAAACCAGGTGGCAAGCGCGGCGAGGAGCACGAGGGTTGCAATCGCTGATGCAACTCCAGCACGATTGCGTTTGAGAAACATGCCGAACCGGTAAGAGACAGTGGCTGGTTTCGCCCGAACTGGCCATCCACCGATGTATCTTCTTATATCGTCTGCGAGGGCTTCGGCAGATTGGTAACGCCTTGCAGTGTCCTTTGCCAGTGCCTTCATGATCACCACATCAAGGTCGCCACTGATTGACTGCGATTGATGCGCATCGCCAACGACGCGAGAAGGCAATTCAGGTACGACCTCAGTGATCACGCGTTCTGTCTCGGCTGCAGTAAGTGTATCCAGGCTATAGGGCCTGTTGCCCGTCACCAGTTCGTAGAGAACAACACCGAGGGAATAGACGTCGGTTGCCGTGGTAATCGGTTCATGCAGGAGCTGTTCTGGTGCCGCGTACGCAGGAGTCATTGGGCCCAAACCAGTCCGCGTGTGAAGCGAATTCTCATCATCCAGCAGTTTCGCGATCCCGAAATCGAGCAGTTTAATCTGAGGCTTGCCCGTCGTGGTACTGACGAGGATATTTGATGGTTTCAGGTCGCGATGAACGACAAGATTCTGGTGCGCAAAGGCAACCGCGTCGCACGCCTCAATGAATAGTTCGATTCGAGCATCAATCGTGAGGTTGTTGGACGCTGCGAAATCGGTAAGCGGTTGTCCGTCAACTAGCTCGAGAGCGATATAGGGAGAGCCGTCGTCTGTTAGTCCGCCGTCTACAAGGCGTGCAATGCCCGGGTGAACGAGTGTGGCGAGTATGGCGCGTTCTCTCAAGAATCGATCGTGGAAATCGTCTGCGAACCCGTCTCGGATAAGCTTCAGTGCAGCTGATTGTGTAAACGAATCGTCGAGTCGTTCAGCGGCGTATACAACGCCCATGCCGCCACTTCCTATTCGTCGGATGGGCCTCCATGGACCCACGCGTTCCGGCATGATGTTGCGGGACAGTCTCTGCTCAATAGCGATCTCGTCCGCAACGCCGGCCAAGGGGGAAGAAAGAGCACCCGCTTCATCTGCGGCTTCGGACGCACGTAGAAGGTTGAGTAATTCGGTCTTAAGGTCTTCGTCGACTAGCCCGTTCTCCCGTCTGCACGCGTTATCGACGAAACCTTTTCGCTCGTGCGGCGGCAGCGCAAGGGCGTCTGGCAGAAGGTCGAAGAGTTGACTCCATCGGTGCGGCCGCATGCTTTCCTGTTGACTGTTAGGCGGATGACTGGTGATGGCGATTGCGCTGGATTAGCGTTGAGGCCCTGACGGTTGCTCGCTACCGGCGGCAGTTGCATGACTGCGTTCAACCGGTTTCTTTGCTTAGGTATTCTGATACGGTACGTTTCTGCTCGGCACCGGAATCTGCCGAATTCAAGCCTCAACGAATGGTCAAAAACGCAATCGACGCAGGAGAATCGTCCCAAAGTATAGACCGAGAAATCGAGCGGAAACGGTTCAGCGCTTTCGTGCGGTGCAATCTGCGTGGGTCATAGTTGATAATCAATTCCATTGGCGACTGCAAAGTTGTCTTGCATAATTGCAAGAAAAGTTGTCTTGGCTTGCGCAGAATGGGGTTTCTAGCTTGTCAGCAGGGGTTAGCGGGATCGCGTTCCCCGGGCAGGTTTGAGGCGAATCAGGCGAGGCAGAGATCGTGTCCAGGATGAGCCATTCCTTGGCTGAATTCCGTTCTTTGAAATACAGCTACGTCCGTTCTCTAGGACTCAGAAAGCAATCCACACACGAACGCCAAATTTTACGACACAACTCAAAATGAAAAACCCCATACTTGCCTCGCTGCTCATCCTCTCAGCCTTGTTTTTTGCTGGCTGCTCTACAACGCCTGCCGACGACGAAGAATCAATCGAAGGTGGATGGTCTGTAGTTGGACTTGAAGGCAACTACTACTGGTTCATCACACCCACGTCGCTCTCCGAATATGTCCAGCTCAGTGGCGGCTGTTGGAATCAGGTTCGCGTTCTGGCCTTCAATGGCATTGTTGACAGCGAGTACAGTTTTGGCGGAGATGCATTTTCAAATGGGATCCGAATTTCAGGTGACGCCGATCGCGTTGAATGGCAATTTGCAAATAGTACACTAGGTGCTTGGGCCACTCCAATTACTACGAAGGAGTCAGACCTCAGTAGATGTACATCTAGTCAACTCTAAGGACGAATTACCATCGTGCAGTAAACGAGCCGTGTGGTGAGGACCGATGCGGACAGTGACAGCGGGGTAACGGCCAATGCCCCTAGTTCTCTTCCGACAACTGTTGGTACAACCATGCCCTTGCAACTGTCCAGCGCCGCTTAACCGTTGCAGGAGAAAGGTCAAGTGCCTCGGCGGTTTGATCAGTTGTTAGTCCAGCGAAGTAGCGTAACTCGGCGACTCGGGCAGCTTGTTCGTCTATCTTTTCCAGTTTGTCGAGGGCCGTGTGCACCGTAAGTATCTCGGCTGGATCAAGTGCTTCTATGCGTGCCTGTGGACCAACCAGGTCGAGCGACACAGCCTTGTCTCGTCCTCCGCGCTTTTGCGCGCTCTGCGCTTTGGCGTAGTCGACGATGACGTCTCGCATAACGCGCGAAGCAATACGAAAAAAGTGGCCGCGATCAGCAAACGGTTTGGAGGATTGTCGTTTTGCCTGGCTAGCCATCTTGGCGTACGCCTCGTGAACAACCGCGGTTGTGTTGATCGTTTCTGAAGCACCAAGTCGGCGACGCTGACCGCGCGCAATGGCCCGCAGTTCACCGTAAATCTGCTCGACCAGCGTGCTGAATGCACGCGAGTCTCCTTCTCGGGCAAGGTCCAGTAATTCTGTTACTTCGGGTGCTTCCACGACCAGTGGCTCCAAGCAGTTTTTAGAAGAGATTATGAAGATACAGCAATCGATGAATAACTCCTTCTACGAGAAAAAGAGTGATTTTCCGCATGGAGGGATAGGTCTTTCCGAATTTTTACACTGCCTGGACTGGAGACGAATTGGACGCCGCCGCCGTGATTGGCAATTTTAGTGCGGCGTCGCGTGCCATCGGGGGTCGAAGAAGCGACACGGGCAATCGTCAATGATGCGGTTGAGCGTGCTCTCCGTGGTCGCTTAACTGTGCGTCGAACCACGCATGTACAGCCTCGACTAATTTGGGGTCTTCGGTTGAATACCGAATTTGGGCACCGGTCTCGATTTCACTGTATTCAATCACGACACGATCGTGTCCCATTACAAGCTCGTGCAATCCTGGCATCGCTGAACCGTGGATCATCTCGGGGTCGTGAAAATTTCCTGCCGCGAAACGCTCGGACAATCCCTCCAGGTGCTCTCTGATTAGGCGGACTTGTTCCGAGTCGTCAGCGTCAGAGACGACTTGCTGCAGGCCACCATCAACTGTCTTTTCGAATACGTGTGTCGTCGCGTCAAGGTCGAACGGCATCACCATTGCGCCCTTCTCTGCAACGATAGTTTGACGATCTTCAGAGCGAATCGTCTCACTTGGTTGGCAGGCAGCAATACCGATTGCGACAATTGCCAATAGCTTGTAGTTCACGCTCATCGTATCCATTTGTGAAGGTCCATGTCTTTGAAGGTCCACGCCGAAGCGGTCACGGGTTTGCCCGATGTGTGACACTGCTGGCAAAGTCACTGCAACGCGTTTGCACTTCGAATGCTGTCAAGGAAAACCAGGCCCTCTTCAGGTTGCTTTTCGCCCCGGTCACCTTGCGTGTGAAGCTGCAACGCGTATGGAGCTACTAACCTGACTTATGGTTATTAAACCACCGTTTTTTCAAGAAGGTCCGAAAGCACCTTAGAGAGCTCCGCGTCCTCGCCGTAGGCATTGATTATAATTGGGCGGATTCGGAGCAGTATCTCGCGGGCACGCTCCTTCTCGTTCAAGCTTACCAATGCTCGTCCGAGTTCGAGTTCCGCTTCTGCGGTGTCGCGATGCTCGGGTCCAAGTGCTGCGGCCTGAAGTTGCACCGCCTCTGCGGCAATTGTTTCAGCCTCGTCTGCTCGTTCTTGGTGTACAAGACAACGGGCGAGTGCAGTCATGACCCCGGCGATATCGGTGTGCCCGGCTGGCAAGACTTTTTTTCGGATCTCCAGCGTCTTCCGGTAATATTCCTCGGCCAATTTGTAGTCGCCGAGTATTACGTACACGTGTCCCAAACCATTTATCGCGTAGGTCACCTCCATGTGCTCGGGACCAAGCAGATCCGTTTGTATCTCAACCGCGCGTTCGAGTAGCGGTATCGCTTCCTTCGCCCGTCCACTTGCACGAAATAGAGCGGCCCGATTGTTATAGAGTGTTCCGAGTGTGCGCGAATCTCCTCCGACTGCCTTTTCGAAAATGCTGATCGCTTCGACATACATCGAATCGGCTCGATCGATATCGCCGGCCACCTGGTAGTAGTAAGCCAGGTCGTTGATTGTATATCCGACCTCTACGTGGTTTGGGCCGAACCTGTCCTGGCGAAAGGCCAACGCCTGTAACAGCAGCGGCTCAACCTCGTCGAGGTTTCCCAGGTAGTCATTAACCCAGGCGTGGATGTTCATTGCACCGCCTACAAAGGCTGCCCAAGGTTTCGGTTGCCGTTTTGCATCGGAAATGGCCAGAGAGAGCAGCGAATCGGATGCGTCGTATTCGCCGAGATCGTACTTCAGGACACCGAAAAAATAGCGATAGCTGTTTTGACTGCCGGCTTCTGAGCGGCTGAGAGGCAATGGCAGGTTATCCATGATTCCAAGCGCCTTCAAGAGATGCTCGTCAGCCACTTCGTATTCGCCACGCTGCAGTGCCATTGCCCCGAAGCTTCCAAGTGACTGCGCCAAGTCACGGTTGCCTGGTCCCGGGTACTTTTTGTGGATTGACAGTGCAGACCGAAAAAGCGAATCTGCCTCATCGTATCGAGACAATTCTATGTATAGGTCCGCCAGCGTTCGCAGGGCCGTTGCAGTTTCGGGAGCGCCGCGGCCGTATACCGATTCTAGTTGGTGAATCGCCAGCGTGAGTTGCGAGTCAGCCTGAGGATACTTGCCTAAACCCCGATAGGCAGTACCGATGGTTTGGCGAACCTCAGCCTCGACGTCGGGCGTTTCAGCGAGGTCGCGCCCAATTCGAACCGCTGCCGAGTCCAGGATCTGAACCACCGTCACCTCTGTCGCGTTGTCACCTTCATACGGGTCGGCAGATGACAACATTTCCTGAATGAAGTTCTTGGTAGCATCTGCTTTCCGCGCCTCAGCCCTCGCGACGTTTGCCTGCCAGATAGTGCCGACAAGCCCCGCGACAAGTGCAATTAGTACAGCTGTCGCTGATGCAACACCCAACTTGTGCCGCGTGACAAACTTCTTGATCCGATAACCCGGCGTATCCGGTCGGGCGCTGACGGGAAGGCCGTCTGCGTAATTTCTGAGGTCGTCGGCGAGCTGGGCCGCCGACGAGTACCGCCGTGCTGGGTTTTTGCTGAGCGCCTTCAGGATGATCGTATCGAGGTCACCTCGCAGAAATTTGGAAGCATTTGTCAGACCGCGGTGTGCGGTCGTGTTGCTTGATTCCGTGATGAAGACCTTCGATTCGGAATCACGTGCATTTGCCTCCACAATCTTAATTCGAGCCCCCTGATTGTCCTTGCCTGATGAGGTGACAATTCGCCGGCGAGCAGCTGTGCTGGGTCGCGTCGGAGTACTTTCGCAAATAACCCGCTCAATTGCACTTGGTGTCCGGGAGTCAAACGTATACGGTCGTTCGCCAACCAGAATTTCATAAAGCACAATACCCAACGAATACACATCCGTTGCAGTCGTGACCGCTTCGCCGCGAACCTGCTCTGGGGCGGCATACTCGGGTGTCATTAGCGTCTGGCCGGTCCGCGTTAGCGGCACTTCATCTTCGGGGTCTTCATCGAGCAACTTTGCAATTCCAAAATCAAGCAGCTTAACCGAACCATCCTGTGCAACAAAAATGTTTGACGGCTTAATGTCTCGGTGGACGACCAGGTTTTGATGTGCGTACGCGACGGCTTTACAAACTGATTGAAATAAGGCGACGCGTTGCTGCACGTTCAGGCCCTCGGCGGCACAGAACTTGGTAATTGGCATCCCGTCGATGTATTCCATAACGAGATACGGCGCACCGTCATCGGTAAGCCCTCCATCATAGAGTCGCGCGATGTTGGGGTGTTCGAGTCGCGACAGTATCCGCTGTTCGGCGCCGAAGCGCTTCGACTGGTCTTGCAGGTAGGGGCTTGTCTGCAAAACTTTGATTGCGACGTCTCGCTGCTGCGACCCATCTGCCCTTCGGGCGAGGTAGACCACGCCCATCCCACCGCGTCCGATTTGTCTGGAGGGGATCCACGGTCCAATTGCTGCCGGAATTTCCGCTGAGTCGTCAGTGGTCTCAGACGCCGCATCAACTGCCAATCCCTGGAACGGGGAGGCAAGTGCTTCTGATTCATCAGCAAGAACGCTCGCCGCAACCATTCGTGCAGCTTCTGACCTAAGCGATATGTCGAGATTGCCCTCGCTATCGACACAAGACGCATCCAGAAATGAATCACGCTCATTTGCGGGAAGCTCCAGTGCATCAGGCACAAAGGCCATTAGTCGTTGCCACTGCTCCGATGTCATGGTAACAAGCAGTTGTTCGGTTTTGGGGTCCGTGAATATAGCGTAGCGGAG
>CBDTVC010000116.1:0-7728 GCA_965363925.1 uncultured bacterium
TAATGGCAAAAGCCCCCGGAAATACCCCGGTCTTCTCTTTTGACTCAAGCATCCGATCAATATCTGAACGCCGCTCAGCCGCAGTTCGATAGGCGTCGATTTCAGCCTTCTGGTCAGTCGTTGTGAGTGAGTCTACAAGAAGATGTTCCGGCGCCAGGACCATGTAGGTCGCACCAAACAACGTATCGGGACGCGTCGTGAACACCTCGATTACGTCATTCGAATCAGCAACCGGAAATATGGCCGTGGCCCCCTCACTTCGGCCAATCCAGTTTCGCTGCATCAGCTTGATCGGCTCGGGCCAGTCTACCAGACTCAGGTCTTCGTCAAGTCGATCTGCATAGCTTGTGATTCGCAACATCCACTGTTTAAGTGGTCGCTTGTAAACCGGATAATTGCCCCGCTCACTTCGCCCCTCGTTGGTGACTTCTTCGTTGGCGAGAACGGTACCCAGACCGGGGCACCAGTTAACAGGAACTTCAGACAGAAAGGCCAGCCGCACGAGCGAGAGCAATCGGTCGCGCTCTTTGTCATCCGCTTCCCCCCAACTGATTGACGCGTCACCGTCTGTTGCCGAAACATTGCCTTCATCGTCGATATACCTGGCCCCGTTCTCCAGATCCGACACAAGTGCCTCCACTGAACGCGCCTTGTTTTCGACCGCATCGTAGTAGCTCTTATACATCTGAAGAAAGATCCACTGCGTCCAGCGATAGTACTCTTCGTCAGTTGTTGCCAGGACTCGATCCCAATCGTAGCTCAAACCTAATCGTTTCAACTGACCAAGCATATTCTCGATGCTCTTGTCGGTTGTAATACGCGGGTGTACGCCGTGCTCCACAGCGTATTGCTCAGCCGGTAAACCGAAGGCATCGAAGCCCATCGGATGAAGAACGTTATAGCCGCACATCCGCTTGTAGCGAGCGGCGATATCCGTCGCGATGTAACCCAACGGATGGCCAACATGAAGCCCGACTCCAGATGGATAGGGAAACATGTCGAGTACGTAGTACTTCGGCTTGCTGGTATCCACGGCTTCAGCCGTCCTGAAGGTCTTATTGTCAATCCAGAAGCGCTGCCACTTGGATTCAATCGTCGAAAATTCGTAGCTCGACATACGTTCGTTTACCAGCCTTCAGCTTTGATAATGGGAGTTTGTCCGATCTCGTTCGGATGATTCTGAACAGGGCAAGATACGGCTGTACGAATCGATATGCGGACTGCGGGAACATCAAGACGCGTCTGGCGAATTACGAACCATGTAATGTTTTCCTCGGGGCATGCCCAATCGAACATTGCCCAGTTAAACATCACCCCAATCGAACGTACCCCAATTGATCGCCAAGATGATTAACGTCGAAGAGCTTTTATCCGAACCGCGAATCGTGGCCGTGGTAGGCCTGTCACCGAATCAAGCTCGCACAAGTAATTCGATTGCCCGTTACCTCATCGAAAACAACTTTATTGTTATTCCCATTAACCCAAATTGCGAAGAAGTACTCGGGCAGCGTTGCTATCCGGATCTGGGGTCGGTACCCTCTGACGTGAAAATCGAAATCGTGAATATTTTCCGCCGTCCGCGTTTTACGGCAGGGGTTGTTCAGGAGGCCGCGCAGCGGAAAAAGGCTACAGAACAGTCGCCGGTCATCTGGACGCAGATCGGCGTTTCCTCATCAGAAGCCGCACAGCTTGCAACCGAAAATGGTCTTGAGTACGTCGCAAACCGATGCATTCTGGTGGAGCATCAGCGTATCGCGTTCTCGGCTAAGAACGAATAACAAGGTGTTGGGACGTATCCACGTCAACGTCATCAAGGAGTCGGACAAAGAAGTCCCGACCGTACCGAGCGAGGAAATACGCTGGCAGAATCATCCGCTCCTGAGGTTTTCCGTGAGGAAACAGGAAAGAGGTCGTGCGAATGACCCGGTCCTCTAGCAACGCATGTTTTCTTTTTTCTTCCCGCAAGATTTTTTTCTCCAGCCTCATCAGGCGTTTCTGAAACGTCACGCGGATGGCTTCAACGGAAGCCTCCAACGTCGCGTCAACGGCACGAACGGGCCCAACCACTCCGGAAAGCGCGTCGTCTATTCCGTTCCTGGCACCGGACAGGATCGATTCCGCATCCTGCGACATAGTCCCCGACACAAGCTCACCGAACAACGCCTCTGGCCGTTTCCGAAGGTTCGGGAATGACAATTTGTGGGCATCAATCAAGCGTGATGCAGACCCGTCAACGATCGACAGGCTTGCCCGCGGATAGATGACCGGCATGTGGACCTGTGCCCATTCGTAAGCCGCCCGGATCTGCCCGAAATACGCGACCTCTCCGGGCCCTCCGACGTAAGCTGCGGTAGGCAGAATCGAGTCCTGATAGAGCGGTCGTAGAACAACGTTCGGGCTGATGGATTCTGGTTCTCTGTCGACGCGAGACAAAACCTCCTCTAGCGTCAAGGTTGATCCGTTGCCATCGATTACGAATCCAGAATCAGTCCGATCCAGCCCCAATCTTCTACCGTCCTGAATGACGAACAGGTTTGTATTCCGAAGATGAAGCTGCGCGTGGTAGTCCATTGCGATGTCATTCGACGAAGTCTGCAGAACCTGGTTCAGCAAATCTGCTTCGGCGACCGCCCGCTTGAACAGTGGCACGGCAATCCGCTTCAGTCGCGCATCGTCGCCCGAAATAATGATCAGTCCGGAGTCCGGAAGCATCACGTGGAGAAAACTGGCGAAGGCGTCCGAGTAAGACACGCCCGGTTTGTAGGCGCTTCGAAGGCCGTCCATGACAAAGCCTGCATCTGGCGCGCCACCAAGCAACGTCTCGAGCTGATCCAGGATTTCAACGATGCCGTGTTCCAGAATCAGACGACCCGTTGGGACATCGTTTCCCTTGTATTTTTCCGGGTAGGAAACTTCGACCGCTCCCGCGTCGCCGTCAGGCACGAAACAGTGGGCGATTTCTTCAAGGTCGTGATCTTCATCAGCCAGCCAGAAGACCGGGACAACGGGCTTTCCATCAGCCGACCATTCTGCGGCAAGCCGGATCGCCGTTAACGATTTATAGATCGTGTAGAGTGGAGAAACGAACAGTCCAAGCTGTTGACCCGTGATCACGCATGCTGATTGATCAGAGCCCAGCAACCGAATATTTTCGAACGTCTTCTCGGGCGCACGCCATCGTTCGTTTTGCTCCCTGAGTACAGTTACGAGCGTTGAACGGCGTTCGACATTTACTGATCGGGCCTTGAGAAGCGATCGCTCAACGGCATGCCGATCGAGGAAATGTGATCCAAAGAAAGAGACGGCCTCTGGCACCGCGTCGCAGTAGTCACTGAAAAGATTGGTAAAGCCTAGATCGCGGAACGGCACACGAGTAAAGACGCGTTCGCCGCGGACCTCAGTCATAGGATTTGAACTCGTAGGGGTCGATCGCTAGTTCAATTCGCCTTTATGTCGCTGAATATCGTCGCGGATTCGGGCGGCTTTTTCGTAATCTTCGTCACCAATGGCCTTGTCAAGCTCACCCTCAAGCCTCTCCAGCTCACTTTGTGGCTTAGTTTCAGGCTCGGCAACGGCCTCGACCGGTTGACCCTGGACAACCTCGTCTTCAGACGGTATTCCAGCCTCGTCGAGGACTACCGGTGCAACGTAGATTGGCGCGTCGACCCGAACAGCCAGGGCAACAGCATCGCTCGGGCGGGCATCGAGTTGCGCCTCTTCCCCATCATGAATGAAGCGGATTTTTGCGAAGAAGGTGCCCTCACGCAATTCATCAATCACCACGTCCAGCACTTCCGCGCCAAGTGACTCAAACAAGTCACGCAGCAAATCATGCGACATTGGTCGAGGAGGCTGAATCTTTTCCAGCTCAAGCGCGATGGCTTGTGCTTCAAATGATCCAATAATGATTGGAAGTTTTCGGTTACCCTCGATTTCACCAAGGACCAGTGCGTAGGCACCGCCACTCGATGGATTCGTTGATAGGCCTATAATGTCGACTTGAATAAACTCCATCGAGGCTCCTAGCTCTTGTTCGCAATAAGGATAAAATAATCAAAAACGACGACGACGACAGCGAAAAACCTTGCCAAAACAGGTCAGGTCTTGATTGTGCGCGAACAAAAGCGGGAAGCTAGCACGCAAACCTGCGATTACAAGAGGCTGGTTCTCCGTCCTTACCCAGCCGGTGACTGCAATCCGGTGGACAAGACGTTTGTTAACGCCGTGATAAACGCGGTGTTCTCATCCACAGTGCCTGCGTTCACACGCAGGTACCCTTTCAAACGTCGATACCCGGACATATCTCTCACAAGAACACCAGCTTGCGCCAATTTTTCCAGAATGGCTGAAGAGTCAAACGGTGTCTTGAACAATACGAAATTTGTCTCGGATGGCACGACCGATACGCCTGGCAGGGTATCAAGCTGGTCGGCAATCCGTCTCTGTCCTTGCTTCAGACGGGTTGCGGCATCCCTGATTCGTTCAGGATGAGCTAGAACTTCCGCCGCGAGAGCCGCATCAATACGCGGCACCATAAAAGGAAGTCGAACCTTCAACAATTCTGCAATAACATCCGGTTGCGCAATCGCGTAGCCGATCCGAAGACCAGCCAGGCCAACCGCTTTCGACAACGTCCGCATGACAATGATGTTTTCATATTTGTCAAGCAATTTTGCGGCGGATGGTCTATCGGTAAACTCCCAGTAAGCCTCATCCACAACGACCATACCCGAACTCGCCTTGATCACCCGTTCGATGGACGCCAGAGTGAGGTCTTTCCCGGTCGGATTGTTGGGTGTGGCGATAACGACGAGTTCAGGATTTTCTGTCGACGCGATGCGGCAAATCTCGTCAATCGGATAATTCAAGTCTTCATCTGCCTCTACGTCGATCACGTCTCCGCCAAAAAGGCGCACCGAATTGCCAAAGAGTGAGAACGTCGGCGAGGGGATCAGAGTCTTGCGACCTTGTTCTACAAATGCAATGCAAAGCGAGTGTACAAACTCGTTTGATCCATGCGTAACGAGTACACAGTCCGCGGGGACATCTGCGTACTCGGCGATCAGGACCCGCAACGAATCAGGCTGCTCGGAAGGATAGCGATTGAGCTCGGTTTCAGACAATAGCGTCTGCATCCGGGATCGGAGAGCGAGCGGGATGTTTTCCGGATTCTCGTTCTGATTCAGTTTGACACGAATTCCCGGGGAGGAACCGACTACGTACGGACGTGCCTCGCGAACGCGAGCGCGGAACAGTTTTGCGAGATCGTCCCTCATGTAGTTCTGTTGGTTTGCAGATCAGCCAAGTGCAAGATACTGCGCTGGCGAATGCAAACCGAAACAGACTTAGAATGCGTCCGCCTCTCGCTGGTCCCCTTCAACACGGGCTTCGGGAAGTTCCGGGAGACCTCGGAACTCGTAGTCGGGCAGAAGCTCGCTTTTCACATGACGAACAACGTCATGCATTGCGGCGACGAACTTGCCAAAATCTTCTTTGTAGAGAAAGATCTTATGCTTTTCATACCGATGCTCGTCGACGCGTTTGCTCTCCGTGATCGTAATGAAAAAGTCGTCGCCAGAGCGCGTGGTCTTGACATCGAAAAAATAGGTTCGCTTACCAGCGGGTACCCTTCTCGCAAAAACCTCGTCCCGATACTTGGGCGAGTCGGTGTGGTTTGATCCCCCAGCGTCATACGTCCCGAGAGTATCACCTTCGTTCTGATCAGCCGTCATGAGTTGCCCTGCAGATACTTGACATCCAGTCGAACCGACTTCCCGCTTTTTCGATTTTGCCCGAATCACTCGTTCCAAACAGAATGAAATCGACGTAAGAACGGCAATTTTCGGCTTTTGCTGTTGGATGTTACAATTTGAAAGGCAGAAACCAAAGCATGAACAATTTCAGCAATGCTGGAGGCTAGGCTGATTCCAGAATTCCGACCAACAATCGCTTGAGGTTTGCACTTACTCGTTGACCGACTCTGAGCACCTCTTCGTGATCAAGCCTTGCTCCTTCCAGACCTGCTGCTCGATTCGTAATCGTAGAAATCCCGATAACTCTCATTCCGAAATAGATTGCCTGAATCACTTCGGGCACAGTAGACATTCCAATCGCATCGGCGCCCAGATGGGTGAAAGCGCGAACCTCCGCTTTTGACTCGTAGCTCGGCCCGAGTGTCCAAAGATATACACCTCGGGTTGTCGCAATCGATTCCTTGGCAGCATAGCGCTCGGCCGCCTTAATCCAGGCTAGATCATACGGCTCGGACATATCCGGAAAACGCGGTCCACCGTCTACATTGGAACCAACCAACGGGTTGCGGAAAGCGAAGTTAATGTGATCATGAATAAACATGATCGTCCCGGGTTTGAACGAAGGATTTGCACCACCTGCCGCATTGGTGACGATCAGCTTATCCGCACCCAGCGCTCTAAGGAGTCTAACCGGAAACGACACTGAGCGGACAGAGTGCCCCTCGTAGCAGTGTACCCGCCCCCGGATAAACGCAACAGTTTTGCCCGCCATCTCGCCAATCACGAGTGAACCGGTATGTCCCGCAACCGTAGAGTGCGGGTAGTCCGGTATTGAAGACGTGGGAATCTCGACACAGTTCATAGCTGCGTCTGCAAGTGAACCGAGACCTGATCCGAGTATCAGGCCTACTTCCGGTTTGCGCTCGTCAATTTTTCTGACCGCAGCAACAGCGGCGGCAACATCTGGAATGGGATTCAATGGGTTCTAGTCTTTGCGTTTTCCTGTTCAACGGGACAACTTTACGTCCCGCGTATGTGCTTGAGTGCACTTGACAGTGCGTTCTTTGTGGCTAACTATTAGGAGCATCGGATTCCCGGCCCATCCTAATCAGCTTCGTCCGGTTTTACGTTTAGGCAGTCTCGTCGGGCCATTTTACAACCATCACTGTCCTGTCGTCATGGGTGGACTCTGATTGGCAGAATTTGACGACATCCGCACAGATCTCGTCGAGAATGGTCTGCGCACTTTGATCCGCACATTGTGTTACAATTCGAGCAAGTCTTTCATCCCCGTACTCTTCATGGCTGAAGTTTCGCGCTTCTGAAAAGCCGTCGGTAAACAACACGACAAGGTCACCCGGGTTCATCTGGACGACCTGCTCAGCCATGGCATCACCGAACTGCATCGTTGATGCCAAACCGATTCCAACTCCTGACGGTTGCATGAGGGTAGATTCCGCTTCACCGCGCCGCTTCAGAATTACAGGATTGTGACCGGCTCTGCCAAACGTAAACGTCCGGGCATTGAAATCTAGAATCCCATAGACAAGCGAAATGAACGTGCCGCGAGGAGCGGAGTCCCGGAACAGTGTGTTGACCTTGTCTAGCACGGTGCCAGGCGAATTGCTCTCCCGACATGCTGCTCTCAAGAAGCCTTTCGTAAGTGTCATGAAGAATGCTGCCTGAATACCTTTCCCGCTCACATCGCCGAGTGCAATTCCCAAGCGGTCTGAAGAAAGACTGACGAAGTCGTAATAATCACCGCCAACCAGCTCTGCCGGGATACAGGTCGCGGCAATATCGAGGCCATTGAAGACAGGCATCCTTTTCGGCAGAAACGATTCTTGAACCTGCCTCGCGATTTCCAACTCCCGCTGAAGCTGCTTCTGCTCACCCATTTCCCGGATGTATTGCGGGACGTATTCAACCGTTGAATTGCCGGGCCTACCCCTTCCGACTCCGACAAACCCAAATA
>CBDTVC010000117.1:0-7691 GCA_965363925.1 uncultured bacterium
CAAAGGGCGTCAGTCCGGATGAGTTTGCCAAGAGCCAATCGGATCTTTGGAAAAAAGGGCTAGCCTCGTGGGGACAAGACGCTGAACGCGTGGCGCGACTAAAGGCTGCCGCCGAAGTCACTATCTATACGCCTGGCAGCGATGCAGGCATTCCGATTTCGGTGCTCAGTTCGTTCGACCCTCCGCCAGAGGCCGTCATGAGCGATGGCGATCTGCTGCGGGAACGAATTGAAACAACAGTGACCGGACTGCTCAGTCTGCTTGGCGTAGACGCCGATCCGCTACAAAGTCCCGAGCACATCTTGGTCGCGAATATTGTTGCTCACTTTTGGCGTGAGGGCAAAACTGCAGGCATGGCAGATTTGATTCGGTCAATACAGACTCCTCCGTTTGACCGTGTCGGCGTGATGGATCTGGAATCGTTCTTTTCGGCGAAGGATCGGTTTGCACTTTCGAATCGACTAAACAACTTGTTGGCATCGCCGGGTTTTGAATCGTGGATGTCGGGCGTACCGATGGATGTTGACAAACTCCTGTACGGACCCAATGGCGAGCCACGGATCGCAATCTGTTCCATCGCTCATCTTAGCGACGCAGAGCGTCAATTCTTTGTTTCTCTCCTGCTCAACCAGACAATCGGATGGATGCGCTCAAAGTCTGGGACAACCAGTCTTCGCGCCCTCCTGTATATCGACGAAATTTTCGGATACATGCCTCCGGTGGCCAACCCACCGACCAAACAACCCCTGTTGACGATGTTGAAACAGGCGCGCGCATTTGGTCTTGGTCTTGTCCTTGCCACGCAGAATCCTGTGGACCTGGACTATAAAGGGCTATCAAATACGGGTACTTGGTTTATCGGTCGTTTGCAAACAGAGAGAGACAAAATGCGAGTCCTCGAAGGACTCGAAGGTGCAGCGGCCGGGGGATCATTCGATAAGAACGAGATGGAGCAGACGCTGGCGGGATTGGGAAAGCGTGTATTTCTAATGCACAATGTGCACGAACCGGAGCCGGTGATATTTCATACCCGATGGGCCATGTCGTATTTGCGGGGTCCGCTAACCCGCACCCACATTAAGCGGCTCATGGCAGATCGGAAGGCGGACAAATCATCGCAAGCCGAACAAGTTGTTTCAACCGTGTACGGTTCTTCGAATGTCGACAAAGCATCTGCCCGGCCGGTAGTCCCTCCCGATGTCGAACAAGTGTTTTTGTCTGCCACTGGTTCTGGGCCAGTTGAATACATACCCCACGTGATTTGCAGTGCTACGGTTAATTTTGTCGACAAACGAAAAGGTATTCAGTCGAAAGAAGAGATCGTTCTGTTGACGCCATTTCAGGATGGTCCGGATTCCATTTCGTGGGCAAACGCAACCGAGGCGACTGCAGAGAATCTGACGAAGAAGCCCGTCGAATCAGCTGAATGGGCATTGCTTCCGCAAGACGCCACAGTTGCCAGGGCGTATCCCAAATGGGGTAAACAATGTGCGGACGAATTGTACCGTACGCGGACTGTCCAGTCATTTGCTTACGCACCCGCAAAACTCTATTCGGAGCCTGATGAGTTAGAGAGAGAGTTCCGAATTCGCCTGACGGATATTCTCCGAGAAGAGCGTGATGCCGCGATTGAGAAGCTGCGGGGGAAATATGTACGTAAAATTGAGACAGCAACCGAGCGGCTTCGAAAGGCGGAACAGAAGGTTGAAAAAGAGGCAGACCAGGCGTCCTCTCTGAAGATGCAGAACATCGTAAACATCGGTACGACGCTCCTCTCAGCATTTCTTGGTAGGAAGGCAGTCAGTCGATCCACGGTGTCCAAAGCATCGTCCGCTGTTCGTGGGTTTTCCCGGACGTCCAAGGAAGCGCAAGACGTTGAACGAGCGGTCGAAGATGTAGAGGCTCGGATTGAGGCTCTGGAGGCGATCGAGCGACAGCTCGAAGATGATATTAACGAGATTGAGATGTCTATGAATGCATCGACAATCGAGTTGGATACCGTTACCGTTTCGCCACGAAAGACGGATATCGAGATTCACTATACGGTATTGGCCTGGGTGCCAGCATAGCAGTGTCGCTGAGTAAGCAACAAGCCTACACATCAAGCCGGCGCCAGAGGTACCAACTTGCGACACTTCTATAGGGTCGCCACAGTTCGCCGTACTCATCGATCTCGCGTGGCTTCGGCATTGTGTCGCGCTGCATGGTTAGCATAAACCCTTTCTGGATTGCCAGGTCATCAGATGGGAGCACATCCGGCCGGCCGAGCGTGAAGATGAGCAGCATCTCAACGGTCCATTTGCCGATTCCTCGTACCGACGAGATTCTTTCGATTAACTCTTCGTCGCTAATCCCACCGCACTCTTTGATCGTTGGCTCAATACCGTCGCGGGTCTTTTATGCGAGATCTTTGATTGCCGCTACTTTTGCCCAGGAAAGCCCAGCATTTCTCAGACGTTGGTTTGGCGTCCGAATGGTACGCTCGACGGTGATTTCGTGTGTTCGAGAGATTGCCTGCTGAACGCGTTGATGGATCGTTTCCGCAACCCGAGTCGAGACGGATTGAAAAACGATCGCCCTTACGAGCGACTGAAATGCCGTGGTTTCTGATTTTCGCACGAGGCGACACGGCCCGACCATATCGATAGTTCGTCCAAGTCTTGGACACGCCTGGGTAAGCGTACTGATTGCCTTACTCTTCGAATAGTTCAGTCGCATGCTTGGTTATGACAGTCGAAGGTGGCGGGCGGAGTCCGTTACAAAGTGGATCAGGTTAGTCGTTAAGATCATCCGCAGAATCGTCGGATTCCGGATAGTCGGACGAGTCAAAATCGTTTGAGTCTGACTCCGGGTACTCGGACAGGTGGTGTTCCCTGTTCATTCGAAACGAACAGATTCCGTTATACATGGCGAAGGCCTTTGGTGACAGCTCGGAAAGGCGAAGCTTTCCCGATGCTTGTTCGTCGTTGGCAGTTGAACCCCAGTCTGAGACATCGGCCAGAAAGTCAGAACACGATTGGTCGTTCGCCAATTTTAGGAACGCCAGGATTGAGGCGAACTCATGTTGGGGATCGTTTCGGAGCGCCTCATACTCACAAACATACAGTCGCTTTCCGTAGTGTTTGACGAGCTTGGACGTCATCTCTGTTGCGCGCGACCAGACTCGTACCGCTTCATCAGCGTTGATCGACATTGATCGAACAAGGGCGTTGATTGAGGATGCAGCATCGCGATACGTCACGATTATTTTGGAGCGCTGCTGCATGTATGAATACAAGTACCCACGCTTTCTGTGCGACGGCCGGCGGCGAAGCGAGAGCAGGCCGGTCGTGTCTTCGGAAAACTTGTAGTCCACCTGGGCTGGCATATAGAGCTTGTTACCGGCATACTGCTTTCCAATCAACAGAGCGGCCGCTTCCTGTCGCGCTTCACTCAGCATGGCGACGTCCCGATGGCGAGCCAGAGCCGCGGCTATTGTTGTGGCGCCGGTTCGAGGCAGGCCTGTCACGAGCAGGTGATTTGGGATGTCGGACTTACTTGGCATTGGAGTAGAGCTGCACGGGAAGATTTAAGCGTGGACTAGAATTGTAAACGCCAATTGTCCGAAAAATTGCAGCAAACGCTGCCCGGGGGGCGCATAGTCCCACTAACCCCGCTGAAAGCTAGCCGATACCGGGACACAAAACCAAGTGCTCTAATGCCCTACGAACATGTATGGCGACCGTGCGGCATTCCTACTAAACGTCCAATTCTTCCACTTCCGTCGCGTTATCCATAATGAACGAATAGCGCGGTGCCGGGTCTTTCCCCATCAACTCCGAAATAGTCGTTTCTGTCACAAGTCGCTGATTTCGAGGGATTGTGACCTTCAGAAGACGCCTGGTTTTCGGATTTAATGTTGTTTCATTCAGTGTTGCTGGCATCATCTCGCCCAAGCCCTTAAATCGCTGAATGTCGATCTTGGCGTCTTTTCGCTTCTTTCGAATGGACTTCTCGATTGAAACCCGATCACCTTCATCCAGGGCCCAGTAAGTCTCTTTTCCGGAATCGATCCGATATAGGGGCGGTTGGGCGATGAATACGTATCCCTCCTCAATCAACGGGCGAAGGTAGCGGTATAGAAACGTCAGAAGGAGCGTCGCTATATGGTGACCGTCCGAATCGGCATCCATCAGGAGGATCACCTTGTGATATCGAAGCTTACTCAAATCCAATTGGTCGCCTGATCCACAACCCAGTGCCTGGAGAACATTTGACAGTTCTGTATTCGCCTTTACCTTTGCGGCCGATGCCTGCTCTGCGTTCAAGACCTTTCCACGAAGTGGCAAAATCGCCTGAAAACCCCGTGCTCTTCCTTGTTTGGCAGAGCCACCAGCTGAGTCACCCTCAACGATAAAAATCTCACACTTCCGAGGATCAGTTGATGAGCAATCCGCCAGCTTGCCTGGCAAGTTCAGGCGATGACTTAGGCCTGGTTTCGACCGCACACTCTGGGCTGCTGCACGGCTTGCCAATCGAGCACGGGCCGACTGAATAACTCTGGCGGCGATCGCATCGCCGGTTGACGGTCTCGCGTTTAGATACTGTTCCAGATCGATCCGAAGCGCGCCTACAATTAGAGACCGCGCGCCAGGGTTGTTCAGCTTGTCTTTGGTTTGACCCTGAAACTGAGGGTCGACCATAAACAAATTAACAACTGCAACTAGCCCTTCCCGGATGTCATCAGCCGTGACGTCGGTCTTCGAAGGAATCAGGTCGTGTGTTTCCATGTATGCTTTAACAGCCGCGCGAACCGCTTCCTTTACCCCCGCTTCATGTGTTCCTCCGTCCCGCGTAGGAATACCGTTGACGAAGGACACGATGTGCTCGCGAGGAAGTTCGGTCCACTGAAGGACGATCTCGACTCGTGCGCCATCCTTCAGTTCTTCCTGCGAAAGGAAAAACGGATCGTCATGCGCCGGCCGCGTCTTTAAACCTGATACTACTTTCTCAAGATATTCCCGAATACCACCTTCATGATGGTACTCATACCGTTCTTTGTTTGCGTCGTCGCGAAAAACAATTCGAAGGGTCCGATTCAGATACGTCTTGACCTCCAGTTGCTCAGCAATAAGTGCTGCGTCGAACTCCACTGTTTCGAAAATGTCGGGATCGGGACGAAAGAAAATCGATGTCCCAGTTCCGCGGCTGGGCTTGGCAAGCTTCTTAAGTTTCGTAACCGGTTTACCGCGGCGGTATCGTTGCTCGTAAGTTTTGTCATCGCGCTTTACGGTGGCGACCAACTCTTCAGAGAGAGCGTTCACGACAGATGAACCAACCCCGTGCAGTCCCCCCGACGTAACGTAGTTCGAGCCGTCAAACTTTCCGCCGCTATGCAGTGTTGTCAAGATGAGCTGAAGCGTCGGAATCTTCTTGGTCGGATGAAGATCGACGGGAATGCCGCGGCCGTTATCGGTTACTGTAATACTCCGCCCGTCTGCATGCAAGGTTACATCGATCTGAGAGGCATAACCATTGGCCGCCTCATCTACGGCGTTGTCAACGATCTCCCATACAAGATGGTGTAGGCCCGGTTTGCCAGTGCCGCCGATGTACATCCCGGGGCGCTTGCGGACGGGCTCCAGCCCCTCCAGCACCTGGATATCTTTCCCAGTGTAACGAGACTTGCCAGAACGTGTTGACTTTGTTGCTGTTGTGGATGTTTTCGTTTTCGTACGCTTGGAAGCGCCTCCTGTCTTTTTGGTCAATTTGGTCGACGCGCTGGATTGCCTCTTAACCGTTGTCTTCTTCTTTACCGGTTTTCGTTTCCCGATGTTCTTCGTCTTTGAGCGAGTCGATCTCGGCGCTTCGGATCGCGGCTTCTTCACCGCAGCCTTTGCTGGAGGCTTTTTTGACGCGGATTTCTTTGCCACTTTCTTTTTTGATGCCGACCCTTTCGCCGATTGTCCCGAACTGCTTCTCCTTGCGGTGCTAGCTTTCGCAGTCGTTTTTCTTGCTGAAGTCTTCTTGACCGACGGCTTTTTTGTCACACCTGTTTTCACTGCCGACTTTCTACGAGCGGGGCGTTTTGTCGCTTGTCCAACTTTACTCTTCGTTCCCTTCCTAGCCGCTGGCTGCGTCCGCGACGTCTTAGCCGCCCGGCCTTTTGTCTCTGTGCTTTGTTTCGCAGCGCCTTTCTTTACGGCGCGTTTTTTAGCAGCACCTTTTTTCACGGTGCCCTTCGATTGGGCCCTGCCCTTTGAGTAGGATGGTGATTTTCGCGACGCGGGCATTACTTAATCGGTTCCTTGGAAACTAGTTGCTGTCACAACCTGGGCAACTCATCAGTACAGTTTACTCGAATCGAGCTTCAATCGGTTCAAGAATGACCTTCGATATCTCTCCACGCTTGATAATTTCGCGTCCCTTGTTTCCGCGGTTTGTGACGTCATATTTCGTTGGTCGTACGACTTCCTGTCTACCTCTTGAAGTTTCGATAACAAGGCCTTGCCGTGGGGCAGATGAAAGCGCAAATCCGATTAGACGATCACCTTTGTTCAAGCGCATCGCGATGACACCCTTGGCTGCCGATTTCACAGCAGAAATTTGATTCACAGGGAAAATAAGTACGAAAGCATTCTTTGATGCGAGGCAAACGTTTTCGTCACCACCGGAGATTTCTGCGCCAACAACGGCCTCGCCGCTTTTAAGCCGCATGAAGTATCGACCGTTCTTGGTTGACGGATCGGCGAAAAGGGAAATCGGAATCCGAACCGAAAGGCCACTCGATGCGACGGCGACAACGTATGGGCCTCGTGCCTCTGGATCGTCTTCGTAAAACAATTCCATTTCTGTGGACGGTTCGGAAGCGGCCTCCGGAAGGAACCTCGAATCATAGATTATTACACCCACGACGCTCTCATGGTCAGAGAAGTCGAAGAGCTTCTGGACGGGAACGCCGTGTCCGGTCGTACTTGGTAGTTGATCCACGCGAATTGAGTACGCTCGGCCGAGGCTGCTGAAAAAGGCAACTGTTGATCTTGTGGAACCAGCCACGGCCCAACCCACTTCGTCACCATCACGCACGCGAATGCTCTTGACGTCTGTATAAGACCGCTGGCGCTTGACCCAACCGTCTCTGGTTACAATTACAGAGACGTCTTCATCAATTATGTAGTCTTCCGCCGAATATGAAATCGTCTCGTCTGGACCACCGATTGTTGTCCGCCGCGGGTCTGCAAAATCACTCCGGAGAGAGGACATCTCTGTCCGGATCATTTTCCAGCGTAGCTTTTCACTCTTTAGAATCTTCCGCAACTCCTTCGCTTTTCCTTCTTTCTCTTCCAGCTCTTCACGGATTGCGTCTATTTCAAGTTTGGAAAGCTTGTAGAGTTTGGTTTCCAGAACCGCGTCCGTCTGGATTTCGTCGAGACCAAAACGATGCATCAATCGTTGCGCCGAATCCGCTTTGTTTTTGGAAGAACGAATAATCTTGATGGCTTCATCAAGCGCATTGAAGATCTTTTCGAAGCCATGTAGAATATGGATCCGCTTTTCGAGCTGCTCAAGGTCAAACGTGAGCCGACGTACAAGCACTTCCATCCTGAACGTCAGGAAGTGCTGCAAGACCGTTCGCAGGTCAACCTTTGCCGGGGAACATACATCGGTTCCTTCGTTGGGAATAAGGCAAGTCAAATTGACATGAAAACGCG